>JAYVBW010000743.1:0-4152 GCA_043750255.1 Pirellula sp. | reverse complement strand
CCGGGCGTATTGGAGTCATGTTCCAGTTTGAGCAGTCCGTTGGTGAGCGATGCTGCGTGCGTTTCGACTTCGGCGCGGAAAAGCTCCAGCATCATTTCGTTGTGGTCGTGGCTCACGCGTGATTCCTTTACTTTCAAATGGAAAACCTGAGGTCTTAGTCTAGACTAGACAGGTCGAGATTCAATTAAGAAGCAACGATCCTAATAAAGCTGTGGACTTTCCGTGACGGAAATGTGACGTTGAGGTAGATTGAATCGATTGTAACGTCGAGTGGGTTTTAGGGAAAATTATCTAGGATGAATCGTATGTCAGGAATTTCCAATTCCAATTCCAATTCCAATACGGCAACCCAACCAAATGGCCCCGTCGTTTTGTTGGTTGACGACCAAGCAATCGTTGGGCAGGCGATCAAAAGAATGCTGGCGGATCAACCCGACATTCAGTTCCATTTTTGCCAAAACCCGTTTGAATCGATCGAGATGGCTACCAACCTCAAGCCCACTGTGATCTTGCAGGATTTGGTAATGCCAGAGGTCGATGGGCTAACCTTGGTAAAGTTCTTTCGGTCACATTCTGCCACTCGAGAAACACCCCTGATTGTGCTTTCGTCGACCGAGGATGCAAAGACCAAAGCGGAAGCATTCGGACTGGGAGCCAACGACTACTTAGTGAAACTGCCAGACCGGATTGAGCTGATCGCACGGATTCGATACCACTCGCGAGCGTACATCAATCTCCTCGAACGAAACGACATGTTCACGAAACTGTCGGCGAGCGAACAACGTATGATGCACGAGATGGAAACAGGTGCCAAGTATGTTGCCTCTTTGATTCCGCCGCCAATCCAAGAACCCTTTCATATCGATTGGCGATTCGTACCCAGTGCAGAATTGGGCGGTGATTCCCTCGGCTATTTTCCATTGGATGAAGAACGCTTTGCTGTCTTCTTGCTAGACGTAACGGGACATGGGCTGGCATCTGCACTGCTGGGAGTCACGGTCTCGAATGTGCTTCGCGCTCGAGCCTTACCGAATGTTGATTTCGCGAATCCAAGCCAAGTGCTTTCAGCGTTGAACAATACGTTCAAGATGGAGGAGCAGGACGGGCGAACATTTACGATGTGGTATGGCGTGTTTGAACCCAAAACGCGCAAGCTCGTATGGTGTGCCGGTGGTCATCCGTCCGCTTTGCTCTTCAAGCCAGGGCAAACAGCACCTATGGAGCTGGAGTCTTTGAACCCGGGTGTCGGAATGTTTGAGTGGGATGACTTTGAACAAAAGGAGATCGTCGTTCCAGAGAACGCAAGGATCTTTATTTACAGCGACGGCGTTTTTGAAATCGACAAGCAGGATGGTGTCATGTGGACGTTTCGCGAGTTCATGCAATTCATGTCCCAACCCGAGGACGCGGATCAAAACGCAATGGACCGTCTCATAAAGCACGTACGAATGCTCAAAGGTGGCGACGTTCTCGACGACGACTTTTCGATCATGGAGTTGAAGTTGTAGTGCTATGCGCGGGCTTTGCGCCCGGTTTGCAATCAGGCACGCGTCGACCAACGACTGCGAGCCATCATCAATGCATGGCCAACCCTCTCGGCACCGCCTCGGAAGAGCACGCCATGCGGCAGGATGATGGCCATCACGCCTTCGTCTTTCAGGAAGTGGAAGCCATGCAGCAGGAAGGCAAAGTCGGCGGCGGATTTCGGAGCCAGTCCATAGTTCTTGAAGCGAACGTCGTCGCCCATCGCGTCGGTCGGGTCCCAGCGGTAGCTGAAGGGCGGATTGGCGACGATGGCGTCGAAGCTGGGTTTCTTCGCTGGGTTCAGCTCGCGCAGGGTGTCCCACTCGTTGGTCAGGGTGTCGCCGTGGAAGATTTCGAACTCCGTGTCCTTCACCCCGTGCAGCAGCATGTTCATGCGGGCCAGGTTGTAGGTGGTGATGTTCTTTTCCTGGCCGTAGATCTTGCCGATGCCTTGCGGCCCCATGCGTTTGCGCACGTTCAACAGCAGGGAGCCGGAGCCGCAGGCAAAGTCCAACACGCTTTCCAGCCGCTTCTTCGGGCCGGTCTTCGGTTCCTGGCTGTCCAACGTGACGATGGTGGAGAGGATGTCGGATATCTGCTGCGGGGTGTAGAACTCGCCCGCCTTCTTGCCCGACCCGGCGGCAAACTGGCCGATTAAGTATTCGTAGGCATCGCCGAGGGCATCGATGTCGGAGGAGAACTCCGCTAGTCCTTTGGCGATCTCCGCAATGATGGAACAGAGCTTGGCGTTCCGGTCTTCATACTTCCGGCCGAGCTTGTCCGAGCCGAGATTTATCTCCGAGAACAGTCCGTTGAAGGTGCTCTCGAAGGATTCGTTTTCGATGTATTTGAAGCCTGCCTGGAGGGTGTTGAGCAGTTCACCATTCTGGGTGCGAGCCAGGTTGGAAATGCTGTTCCAAAGGTGCGGCGGTTGGATAACGTAGTGTATTGAAGAAGGTCTTTTAATGGGATTCTTAAATTCTTTGCGTCTTGGCGTCTTTGCGTGAGATTCATGGTTTTTCCTCCTCCGGGGATGGGAAAAGCTGCTGCATCAGCCCTTTCTTGTGGGTCTTGAGGGCGGCGAGCTTTTGGGATTGCGCGGCGATGAGGTCGTCGAGGCTGGTGAGGCACGAGGTGACTTTGCGTTGTTCTGCCTCGTCTTTTGGAAACGCAAACTGTATTTCTCGTATGAGGCCTTGGCTGAGATTTTCCTGACCGCCGCTATTGCTCATTTCTCGAATCTCCTCATAACGACCGGCCAAGTTCAAGAAGACGAAATACGGATCGATGTCTTTGCGGGGAAGGATCGCAGCGCACGCTTGATTTGTTGCAGCCTGAATGCGTAACAATGCGACTTGTCCGCGCGTCTTGCCTTGTCCATTCAAGGCCATCAAAACAGTTCCTTTTGGAAATAGTTTCGCAGACGAGTTTTTTAGGCCTTCAGCAGTTACAAACTCTTCCGCACTGGTAATCACACGGAAGTCCACTAGCGACGTAGTGATCCACGGAATATCTCCGTTCCAGTAGCTCTTTTCTGTGCGGCTAGGAGTTCCACCTGATGTTGTCTCAAATAAGTTGCCCAACGACTCACTCACCCACTCCCCGGCGTTTTGGAATTTGGGGAAGCGGAGGCGGGGTTGGGTTTCGCCTCCCGGCACCCGCGCGGGCGTTGCCTCTTCCTTCGTGGCGGTGGTTTTCGTCGTACTGCTCATGGTTGTGGCTCCCGTTCGTCCAACAGGTCGCTGGCCAATTCGGCTTCGATTTCCTCGATGGTGGGCAGGCTGCTGCGGAGTTCTTCGGGAAGGGATTCGGTGAGCTGGGTTTGCCAGGCGGCGACGGCGATGGATTGATCCAGGCCGCGCAGGGCGTATTCCGCCACCAGCTTGTTCTTTTTCCGACAGAGCAAGAGGCCGATGGTGGGTTGGTCGTCGGGATGGCGCAGCAGGTCGTCTGCGGCGGAGAGGTAGAGATTGAGCTGGCCGACGTCGCCAGGGGTGAAGTCACGGGCTTTCAGCTCGATGACGACGTAGCGGCGAAGCTTGAGGTGATAAAAGAGGAGATCGAGCGGGTAGTCTTCGCCGCCGACTTCAAGCGGGACCTGACGCCCGACAAAGGCGAAGCCGGTGCCTAGCTCCAGCAGGAACTTCTGGATGTGGTCCACCAGTGATTGCTCCACCTCGGCCTCGCGGCGCGGGTCGGCGGTGCCGAGAAAATCGAAGAGGTAGGGGTCTTTGAAAAGCTGCGCGGCCAGGTCGGAGTCCGCCGGGGGCATGGTCAGGGCAAAATTATTCTGAGCCTTGCCCGCCCTCAGATGGAGCCGGTGCTGGATCTGGATTTCGAGGATGCTACGGCTCCAGCCGTGGGCGAGGGTTTCGCGGATGTAGAAATCCCGGCTGGCAGGGTCTTTCAACCGCTGGGTGATCGCGACGACGTGCCCCCAAGGCAATTGTGCAACAGGTTGTTGCACAATTGGCCCGTCAGGAAAGCACTCGGCGAAGTTTCTCATGGAGAACAAGTTGCGCCGAGATAGTCCGCCCATGTCCGGGAATGCTTCCTTGAGGTCAACAGCGAGGCGATCGATGACTTTGGCACCCCAAGCGGCCTCCTGCTGGCGGGCTAGGATGATTT
>JAYVBW010000742.1:0-3350 GCA_043750255.1 Pirellula sp. | reverse complement strand
GATCGCGACTTGGTAGTCAAGAATGTGTTGCACGGTGCATTCTCGCACGCGGGGCAAAAGTGCAGCGCAACTTCTTTGCTGTTACTCGAAGAAGAAGTTTTCGAATCCGCAGACTTTCGTGAACAATTCGTGGACGCGGTGACTAGCCTCAGGGTCGGTTCAGCCTGGGACTTGTCTACGAAGATGGGGCCACTGATTCGGCCTCCCTCTGGCGATTTGCTGAGAGGACTCAAGGAATTGGAAAAAGGAGAAAGTTGGGCGGTTATGCCATCTCAACTTGGCGACAACCCGTGTTCGTATTCGCCTGGGGTGAAGTGGAATACAACAGCAGGCAACTTCACTCACATGACCGAGTTGTTTGGACCCGTTCTAGGCGTTATGAAATTCCGACGACTCGGAAAGGCTATTCAAATGGTTAATGCAACTGGTTATGGACTAACAAGCAGTCTGGAATCGCTGGACGACCGTGAACAACAAATCTGGCGAGAATCTATTCGTGCGGGAAATCTCTACATCAATCGTCCGACCACCGGTGCCGTCGTGCTTCGTCAACCGTTCGGCGGGATGGGAAAGAGTGCTTTCGGTCCCGGCGCAAAGGCGGGCGGTCCAAACTATGTTGCTACGCTGATGTCGTTTGACGATTCTTATACAGAGACAGAGACAGTGGCAGTGGCAGAGGAAGTGGCAAAGGAAGTGGCAAAGGAAGTGGCAGAGGTAGTGGCACCAGCGTCAGGCCAACTACCGGAGTCGAGTGCTCTGATTATTTTCTGGGGAAACCTTGAGCGATCAAGTCGGTTGTTTTTGGATCTGCCAGGTTCAACCTCAACGCATATTTCGCAACTCCGATCCGCGATCCTTTCGTACGATCGATTTGCCAAAGAGGAAATAGGGATCGAGCACGATCACTTTCAGTTGGTAGGTCAGGACAACCATAGGCGCTATGTGCCTGCATCACCGCTGAGAATTCGGGTTCATGCCGACGACAAACCCTATGATATCGCAGCTCGTTGCTTAGCTGCCGTCGCTTCAGACTGCCGTGCGACCATTAGCTATCCGTCTTCGATTCATGAAGCTACGATAGCTTCTCTGGAAAAACTAACCTATGAATGGGCTGGACGCATCGCGTTTTTGGAGGAACGCGATGAAGAGCTAATCCACGCTATTGAAAGTGGGCAGGTTGTCCGTTTGAGATACGCTGCAGCGAGCCGCGTTCCTGAAGCGGTTCGCCGATCTGCGAATCGCAATCAAGTTTTCATAGCGGATGAACGCGTTTCGATGCTCGGGCGCATTGAGTTGTTATGGTATGTTATGGAGCAGAGCATTTCGTTTGACTACCACCGGTACGGCAACCTCGGTCCCCGCTCAAGCGAAAAGCGAGCGGAAACACTGTAGGTTTTTTTCAAACTCCGCACAAACACCACAACCCATTTGGTTCTTTCGAAAAGCGCATCCACATGTTATGCGATTTTGCTTGGCACGTCGCTGCATACTTACACCAGTTGCTTTCGCGAACATAAATAAATCGACGGGCTTGAAACACGTCTAGACAATAGTTGTTTGCACAACTATAGTCCTTGCATGAGTCCCAAGTCCAAGAAATCGCAGACCGGTCGATTTGATTCGCTAGAACAGGAGGTTTACCTTAACCTTTGGCGAACCTATGACCGTTTGCGCTCGTTCGAAGACGAGGTTTTCAGCCCGATGGGAATCACGTCTCAACAATATAATGTATTGCGTTTGTTGGTTGTTCATCACCCTGAGCCAATGCCAACGTTAACTATTGCGAATCGTATGATCTCCAAAGCGCCTGACATCACGCGTATGTTGGACAAGTTGGAATCATCGTCTTTGATTCTTCGGACTCGCCCGTCTGAGAATCGACGAGTGGTATTGATCAGCATTACCGATGGAGGTCTAAGCATACTGGGGAAGATCGCAGAACCACTTCGGCGATGCCATTCCAAGCAGTTGGGGCATTTAAGTAAAGAGGACCTTGCTCAATTGGTTGGGCTGTTGCGCAGCGCTCGCAAGCCTCATGAGCAGGAAAAGAACCCTTGGTCATAACTCTACTGACGCAGGCATTGTCGACTTTATGAATCAGTTCAGCAACGTAAATTTGGCCGTGCAATTCTTCTTCCAAATCGGAGTTATTCTGATTTTCTGTCGGATCGTTGGCTTGGTCGCAAAGCGATTTGGGCAGCCTCAAGTCGTCGCTGAGATGATTGCCGGTGTTCTACTTGGTCCCTCACTTTTTGGTTTACTCTTGCCGGAATGGCAGCATGCGCTTTTCCCCTGGGACAAGAACCAAATAAGACGGGATACACAGTCTTACTTATTTCCTGCGTCGCAATTGGGCCTTGCATTGTATATGTTCGTGGTCGGCTTGGAATTTCGAGTTGACATTGTTCGCAGCCACTTCAAGAGTTCGCTGGCGGTGTCGTTGGCTGGGATGATTGCACCGTTTCTCTTGGGCGCCGGGCTTGGCTGGTATTTTTACCACTCGACCGATTTGTTCCCTAGGGAGACCAAGCTTTCGGAAGCAATGCTGTTTTTAGGAGCTTCCATGTGCATTACCGCATTTCCCATGTTGGCGAGAATCATTCATTTTAAGGGACTTGCAGGAACGCTGATGGGAACCGTTGCGATCGGTGCTGGGGCCATTGACGACGCGATGGCATGGTGTTTACTCGCCATAGTCCTTGCGAGCTTCGATTCCAATTTGAGCCACGCTTCGTGGAGTATTGTAGGCGGTGTGTTGTTTGTCGTGCTAGCGATGCTGGTTGTGCGTCCGATGTTGGATCGTTGCAAACAGTGGTGGATCGCAAAGGATGAGAGCTTGACAGAAACCGGACTGGTGATTGGGCTTGTTGTGATGGCCTTTGGCGCGTGGTTTACCGACAAGATCCAATTGCATGCTGTTTTTGGCGCGTTTGTTATGGGAGCATGTATACCCCGAGGAGTCATTGCTAGAGACTTGATCGCAAAAATTCAGCCATTGGCGGTTGCGTTGCTATTGCCGATGTTCTTTACTTACTCCGGCCTAAACACAAAGATTGGTTTGCTCGACACGATTTATCTTTGGGGAATGTGCGGATTGGTACTAATTGCGGCGGTTGCAGGTAAATTTGGTGCATGCTGGTTAGCGGCCCGGATGACCGGTTTGCCTCAACGCGAAGCGCTTGGAATTGGAACTCTCATGAACGCACGTGGCTTAATGGAACTCATCATCATCAACATTGGCCTACAGCGCGGAGTGATTAGCGAAGCACTCTTCGCAATTTTAGTGATAATGGCTGTGATCACAACTCTCATGGCGTCGCCGCTGTTTGATGCGCTCGTTGGAAAGAGCG
>JAYVBW010000741.1:0-8263 GCA_043750255.1 Pirellula sp. | reverse complement strand
TCACTCAAGCTGTCATTGGCTACACTTCGTCGACAATTGCAGGATGCAATAAAGAATCTAGGCGTTGATTTTGGCTGATCAAGAAGGTCCAAACGGTTCTACCGTGGGCGCAAGTGATGCCGCAAAACCACAACCCATCTTTCGAAAATCGAATCCAGTTTCGATGAACCGCTCGCATTACTGGACGTCTACGACAAAGTGGATTTTGGTTGTAGAAAGGTGGTCTTCAGTCGACGTTCAGATATGTAATGGAGATCGTTCAAGATGCTCAATCAGCAATTCGACATTCAGTGTGTACAGCACACACAGAAACAAGGACGCCGAAATAAACGCGACAACGCCGATGCGATTTTCGTGTCGACCCAGAGCACGCAGGACCAGTCGAACACCCTCCTGCAGCATCACCGCGAAAGAAAGGAGGCCGGGAAACATGTAAATTGTTTTCATCGCGGCAAAATCCCTGTAGCTATAGGTAAAATACACAATGAACGCAGTATAACCGGCGACAACCAACAAATGAAAGTACTTGTCTCCGCTTGCCAAATAGTGAGTCCCTCTGTTTCGCAATCCCTTTGCCAAAACCAAAAGACGCTTCGCGACCCCTAAAAAGGCTACCACCATCCACCCAATCGCAATCACGAAAATAACCCGGTTCAGATTTTTGACGACCTCCGATTGCGTCCGCCACGAGCTCGGATGGTAGTCGAATTGGACGCAATGTAGTCGTCCGTATAACTGCGTCCATACACTTGAGCGATGCATTGGCTTCAGCTCTTGCCCTCTCGTGTTCATAGGATTTTTCAATAGATCGATAAAGCGAAATGTCAAATAGGAATCAGCAATAGAAATCACTCCCGGCCTACCAACGACGGTGCGTTCGAACAATCCTAGCGGTTTTCCTTTGCCAAGGTTCGCATACGTGTCGTAACTTTTGAAATCATAGTCACCGTATTTTACGCTGATGGCACATACGCCGAGACAAATCATCGTGTATATCGCATACCGACCCCGGCAACTCGGCCTAAAAATGGAGCGAGCTATCAAGACGATAATGATCGCGATCGCCGCTGGCCACGAAGTACCTTTCGAGAGTATGGCACACGAAAGAGCGAGCTGAGCAAACAAAAAATCCGTTGAACGATCATACCGCAGTAATCGCCAAGTAAAAAAAATCGCGATGGTAGCAAACAAAATTGCAAAGGAATCGTTTGACGCTTGGCCGTTGATGCCGATAAAACGAGGATTCAATGCGACCCAAGCAAACGTCAAAAAGAGACTCAATTTGCCAGCTCGCTGCTCTCGTAGTCCAAGCCAAACCACTGCGAGCGTCATTACGCCAGCAACGCAATTCAATAACTGGGCGGTAACAATTTGCGCGTTTGCGCCAGAGACTCCAATGGTTTTAAATATGGTGACGCAGACGACGTAATACAACTTTGGGTGAAAGCATTCACGACAATTCTCCATGTTCAAACTGCGAAAGCCCTCGGAGAGTAGTTGCATGACTTCATAGTGATTATCGTTCGCCTCGCGATTGACCAGCGCCAACGAGCCACGCTGAAACACGGCAACCAGGATTACTAGAAAATAGCCGATCACATAGTACCGGTTGTAATCTGACTTGCTCAATTGGCGAGCAGCAACCGGTTCCGAGTCTTTCATGGCATGTTTTCAAAAACGAAAATCATCATTACTGCGACACTATTTCGACATTATTTTACTGTGCAATCATACCGACCGCAGCACGTCGCAAATAACTGCTTCAGGAGCAGTATTTTCTTGCGAACGCCGACGATTTTTGTGGGCGTCGGTCCATCCTGGGGATAGATTCGGCTGACGGGAATTTCTGTTACCTTAAATCCCACGCGTGGCGCAATGTAGTTGAGATAAAATTGCAAGTTGAAATGCTGAAAAACGGGTCTCAGCGGTTGGACGCGAGAGTCCAGCAAGAAATTGCGACTCATTCCCTTGAATCCATTCGTTGGATCCGTGTAGTGAAAGCCAGATGCAAAACGCATTATGGGCGCGATCAAAAACCGAATGCCCAAATAGCGATCCCATGGCGTGTTACGGTTCTTACCACCAACCATAAATCGCGACCCTTGAACAAAGTCGTAGCCATTCGATAGTCGGGCCTCGAATTCGGGAATTGACTCTACGCCATCCTTTCCATTTCCGTCAATCGTTATGACACCCTCATATCCCTCATCCAACGCGTATGCGATCCCAAGTCGCAATGCAGTCCCCAAACCAATTTGGTCCGTCACCAGTAAAGTGCGCACGCCGAGAGACTCCAGCCGCTCTCTATCGGTTGATCCATCCCTGCTCCCGCTGTCACATAAAATGATGTCGACGTTGCATGCTGCCTTGCCCATTCTGTACAATTGGTCAATGATAATTTGGCCTTCGTTCCAAATTGGAATGATCACCGCAAATCTTGTTTTACGAGGCCGGAACACACATATATCCGTCGCCATTCCAAGGACAGACTGATTGATGCATCCAGTCTCATTCGCTATTCGTTCCGTATCATTGCAATGAGGCGAAGTTGCTGACGCCATTAGGGAGTGCTTTCCTTTTTTTGTAAAACGACCAGCATCCGGGTAGAAAAAAGCGAAGGGAACCGACTAAGCACTTTATCAACGAATTTCATGGATAAATACCATGACTCCGGATAAAACTGTCGTTTGCGAAATCCGCCAGCCGCAACATATGACAATGCAGCGATCCGCGTGATAGGCAACACATCCCAGTCACGCAGTAGTGCTTTACCGCTCTTCTGAAAAAAAATCCGGTATGCATTTGATTGCGACGCGTAGTACATGCCACTTGACTCCGGCTGAGTTCGATCACACCGCCATTGAATTTGCTGCCGTAGCCCCAGCGGTTCATGATGGAACAGGCCATAGACCAGCAACCCCAGCGCTCCCATATCCGGCTCAAAAATCAGCACGCGTCCGCCGCGACCGAGGACGCGTAAGCATTCTGCTAACGCATCCCCGGGATACTGCAAGTGATGAAATACATCCAGCATGACTATATTGGCAAGGCTCTCATCGGCAAACGACAACCTATAGACGTTTTCGCATTGATCCGTCCATGGACTTGGAAACATGTCCGTCGAGATGCAACCTGGTAGAATCGTTTTGAGTCCTCCGATGCCAGCCCCAATTTCGACAATGCCCCCTGCAATCTCACTTAACCAACACCCAATCTGTAAGTAAAAGTCGTGATAGATTGTTCGAAGAAGCGGTTTTCGCTGCCAGATCTCTGCGATTTCGTCGATTTCGCGACGGTGCTGTGTCGCCGCGATTTCGCGTAGGTCGTTAGTCTTCCAGCGTCGCAACTTCGCCACCATTCTTGGTACAAAGCCCACGATATATCTTTTGCTGAACTCCCTGCGATACAAATTTTACCGAGCCATCGGCGAGACAAAAACTCGCCCCACCTGGATGATTGCTTCGAAAACTAATCACCTGCGTCCAGTTCTTTGGGCTGGCTGGACTGGGTAGGTAATTCAATTTTTGCTCACAACTGCACCAATCGGTGTTCGCGTAAAAGGCAGCCGAGTGATCATTGTGCCGAACAACATCCTCACCGATCATCAGGGTGTTGCTCGTTCCGTCCGTGATGCTTGCCAACTTGGGTGGTCGTTGGTAATTCGTCCTATAAAACAATCCATTGCATGCACCGAGT
This sequence comes from Pirellula sp., assembly GCA_043750255.1. Lineage (GTDB taxonomy): Bacteria > Planctomycetota > Planctomycetia > Pirellulales > Pirellulaceae > JBKCUI01. The sequence continues at coordinate 4,567 of JAYVBW010000741.1, read as the reverse complement.
TTATAACATTCATCCGCAACCGGCAGTTTGACTTCGTTATCGCCCATGACTCCTTTGTAATTGGTAAGTGCCACGTCCGTCCCTTCCCATTGAAACTGCATTTGGGAAAGTCCGAGATTTGAGCCATCTGATGGACAGTGAAAAGCAGGTAACTTTGTTTTCATGAGTTCCAACCCAATCGAACTCTTCAGGCCGCCGCCAGAAAAAAAATCACCTGTAAACGTTCGAGCGAATTGTTCGAAGAGCGACGATTCTTCGAGATGTGGCAGAATGCTCACCATCCAGCCTTTGCCATTGCGCTGCCTCGAAGGCCGACTGCCCTCGGACCACGGTCCTATGTTGATCGGCATTCCACGAAAAGCATCATGGTAGGCGTGGACAGCAATTCCCAATTGTTTGAGATTATTCGAACAGCTAATCCGCCGAGCAGCCTCGCGAGCAGCCTGAACGGCTGGAAGCAATAAGCCAACCAATACGCCGATTATCGCAATCACGACCAGTAGCTCAACGAGCGTTACGCCAGTCCGTCGAAAGTGTGTCATCGTATTTGTAATCCAGAAAAAATTTGTGCGGCTACGGATCAACTTGGTTCGACACAACCCATGTCCGTTCAAACCGATGCGTTCGGCCCGTTGACGCAGCCGGAATTTAAGCATGCCACAATCAAAATGCCCGTGAAATAAATCGTTGTTTGCATAGTAAACTCCCCTAGTCCTTCGCTCCTCGTTCCATAATGGCGACGAAGATAAATGCGATGAGAAAACCAGTTGTGCGAAATATGGTGTTCCAACCCACGGACTCCAAGGTCGATGTTCCAAAACAACCGCAATTTATTTGAAAGCCCGAAACGAATACAATAAGTTGAGCAATGGCATACCCTAAGAAAATGAGCGAAGCCACCGTTGCTGCAATTGCTGTGAACTCCCTTAATGTGAGAGCAAGTCCGAGGAAAAGGTGCAACGCCGGTAAAGTCATTGCAAGCCACTGAGCGGTCTCAAAGGAAATAAATCGATAATTCAATATCGTAACAAAGTGCCCAGGAATATTTTGCAGATGAATCAAACCAGTCAAAACAAGAACAAGTCCAACGAAGATACGGACGCTATTGTATGAAATAGATCTAATCATTCGAGTCTCCCACCAATGCCTTTCCATTCCAAATATCCGTTGCGGTAGATCCGAATTTTCTGAAACCCCAACTTAATCAACTCGGCACCGATAACGTCCGAAAAATGACAGCCAGCTGATTGGCAATAAACCACGACCAAAGAATTTCGATGAATTCCATCAACTATGATTGGCAATTTTGCGGGTGCAAAGTCAACTGGAACATTAATTGCACTGGGGATATGTCCGTAAACAAAATCCGACTTGTACCTACAGTCAACAATCGTAGCTCCGTGTGACGATACGAGTTTATTCAGTTCGTCGTATCCAATTTGTGAAAACTTGAGAGATTCGGTTTGATACGCTGCAGACTCTGCAATGTTTGTTGAAACCGATGTCTGTGGAACAGAAATGTAGCAGAAAAGTACCGATATAACAGAAGCACAGGAAAAGAAAGCCAGTGACTGACGTCGCTGAAATCCCTTGGACAAATGAGACGCCAAGAACAACAATAATCCAACGCTTCCCACCAAAACGCAATTGTACAGTAATTCCAATGCCATAAAGCGAGGCGGATGTTCGGAACTTAAAAACACAGCAACTGCGGTTCCATCCCAACGGGCCAAAAGTTCAGTCGGTTCCATCAAAATGGCCTCACCCATTCCGTCTCTGATGACCGCATTTCCATGCTTCACACCAAGAAAAAGTATCCAGTGCGAGTACTTGCCCATTTGGCCTCTACCGCTCACATGAAGAATCAAAGGAGACTTAGCAAACTGAAGACTTCTCCAGCTTAAGTAGCTGTGGGAACTCGCAGCAGCCCCCAAATGATTTACTGCTTTCTCAATATCTTTGTTCGAGCTTCCACTCAGCGAGGTTATGTAGTCCGCGACGAGCAACTCATCAAACCGTTTCTCGATTTTCCTACCTTCCTTAGCAAAAACGGCGGTAACCGCCCCGTAGGCTGCGTAGATACCGCAATACACAGTGGGTGATAGCCGCCGATCTGATTCAATGTCTGCTTGTTCGATCCTGTTCTCCTGGAACAAGAAAAAAACAATGGCCGCAAAAATAATCACAAAAGCCCCTAAGTTGTTTCAAAAAATCAACGCTTCCAACGCATACACCAAAAAACAATGACTCCGCCAACTATCAACATGGCAAACAACAAAAGTGGTCTCGTAAGGGCTGACGAACTCTCCGTGTTGAAGGTTGCATTACTTAAGTCGTCGACCGTCTCCGAGTCAAATACCCGAACTACCTTACCGTTCAACCATGCCGCCTTGATTTGCTGATTATCATAGAGGATTACCGGAGTTTTGTTCTTGATTGTTATTGACAACGATATTTGTGGCTTTGTACCAAACTCCATATTCGTTAGCTCGCAGGTTTCTAACGCATCGTACTTTTGCCCGTTCGAATGCTCGGATTTGAATTTTTTGGCGTAACTGAAACTGTTTGAACTTGAGTCGGTAAGTTTCGTTTCGGACTCTCGACTTCGCACCCCTTTCATCTGAGATGGATCCCACAATTTTGCACTGCTCTCCGCTAACACCCATTTCTCGTGCAAAGGAATAAAGTGAAATGATTCCTCGCTCTTGCTAAGCCTTTGTCGTACAATCAATCGATTCGGGCTACTTTCAACAATCTCAACGCTTGAAAGGTCGATTTTGTCCAGTTTTGATTCCTGGAATGGGATCGCAAAGACAAATACGCCGAAACTGCCGAGACACTCCTTCCTTGTCTCGCGATCAACCGTTTGCTTCAATACGATGATTGAATCATTCGGTAAATGCTTTGCCGCCAATTCACGTAGCTCGTTAGTTCCATCCGGGTTAACGCCCTTAAAATAATCTGATTCTCTACGAACCGACAGTAGTTCACTGTGACTTAAGACATTCTCCTCCTCCAACGCTTTAAGGTTTTTGCCTTGTTTTTCATATCCCGATTGAATTGCCATAAGTGAAATAGAAGTCGTACGGAAGTTATCACCATCTAAAAACTCGACCGTCCCAACGGAATGCCCAGTAAGTTCCCTGACGCCGCCTTTTTGTAACGCATACGTCTTAGACTGATATGCAAAACGACTAGGTAGCTCTAGTTCAATACTGGGGGGATCCGTCGCTAAGGAAAAATCAGCAACCAGAAAAATACTAGTAAACAATAGCGCAGTTGTTCGGAGCCTAATCATTTTCGCTTTTCGTGTTTATCTTGGAACCGACCTGGAGCTATTCCTCGATTGAATAGCTCCAAGAACTTACTTTCGTTTAGATTAAACTTAGCTCGGGTTGCTGCAGTTCAAGTCTTTCCATACGGCTGCATTCGTCACATTTTCGCAGCCTGATGCCGTGCATGCATTTTCGACATCGTGGTACTCATCGGCCGCCTGACTGCTCGTCGCCGCATCATAATTGCCGCATCGGGCAGCAGATTGCGGATCTAGCTTCACGCAAAAAACTATAGAATGATCACTCGAATTACATTCTCGAAGCCCGCCTACTGTGTGGATTCCCAAAGCAATTGCGTCCTCGAATGTAGGTGATAGCAAACAAGTGGACATCACCATCAAGACGCCCGCGAAACAAACTGGTTTTTTCATATTGCACTCCAAATTCCAAAGTGAAGGTAGCTGAACGCTGGAAACACGAGTTCAAACTCTAGTCGCTATCACTAAAGATCGCTAACTGCGCTCGCGTTGAACCAAAAAAATCGGAACTTTTTCAAATTTGTCGAAATAAGTTGGTCAAGGCTGTCTGTCGTCTGTCGTCTGTTGTCTGTTGTCTGTTGTCTGTTGATGACAAACGGCAAATCGTTGAGGGGTGAGGGCAGGCGGTTGATCGCAGGGCGGTTCGACTGTTCTATGATCCGTCGAGTCGCGTCCGCGATTTTTTTACGTACGGTTGCCAATTTCCGAAGTGTGATCCCAAGTTCGTTTGCGATTTCGCAATGCGTCCATTCCAATCGCTTGAGCTCCAGCACGCGTCGCTTTTGTGGTTCCAACGAAACTAAAATCGCACTTAGAAAATCGTTGAATTCCGCGACGCGATCTGGACGACCGAAATCACCTTCATGGGAAGGCTCTCCAACGGCGCCCAACTCGATGAATTCAATCCGAATATTTCGCTTCAGTCGGCCGCTCTTCCGTAGCGAATCGATTGCACGACGTTTCGTGATCGTCCAGCAAAGAATTATGGCTTCATCTTCATCGATATCCACCTCATTCACGCGATTCCCAACCGCATCTATCAAGTCGTTTAAAATTTCGAGCTTTAGCTGATCTGTATCTATCGATTCTCGAAGCTTGGCGGGTACAAACCGTCGTATCCAACACTTAACCAATAGGTCATGTGCTTGGTAGATCGCAGTCTCGAACTCTGCACGGTCCAACTGAGCCACCGTAGTCAAATCGTCCGTTTTTCCGGTTGCAATCGATTTCGATTGATTGTGTTCACAATTTGTT
>JAYVBW010000740.1:0-12014 GCA_043750255.1 Pirellula sp. | reverse complement strand
CAATTACGCACGCTTGATAAGGCGGTTGGATGGGCCAAGTCGATGACATGGAATGCACTGTCCCCGATCGTTGGAGTTGCAACCAAGCTCTATACGTTGGTAGAACTGGAGTGTTGGGACTCTCCAAAAGACGATCTTGTTGACCGCAGCAGCAGCCCGTGGGACAATCCAGCCCGAAGACCGTCTCATGCAGACCGATGCCGTTTAATACGTGCAAAAATGCTGGCGGAACGATTTTCGATAGAACTAGGTTTGGACCCAAACCACTTGAAAATTAAGCCCTTATTTGACGAACTCCTGGCGCTTGCTTCGTGATACGGATAGCCAACACCAATCCACCCATCACATTTTTGCCTAAAGTGCAGTGAATAAGACGCTTGTATCATCTTGATGTACTAAACCATTTGTGCATGGGTGCATAGGCTTTTTCTTTTAGGTGCTGACTCACTGCGATAGTCTGCTCGAACCCATTTGTTGTCTTATGGGATGCGAGCAAAGGCCTTTGGTAGGAGCTTATATTGGTCTCAAGTTGTTGGCGCAGCAGTTCGCTTCGCAACGTCGATTTAGCTACTGCGGAAATCTAGTTGTCGCCGAACAGAGGCGTACGGCTATCTGGAGGAGCAGAAGCGGCTTTACAAGTTTGCTCACAAGCTTCGATGCTCTGCTAAAAGCATACAACCTCGCCGAAGTGCGAGAAAGTTTTCGTCGCACTTCGGTGAAGGACGTAAAAGAGTGGGTGGGTACCCGAGACCTTTGTTGAATCGCTTAGAACGGCAACGTGGCTAAAGGCCTTCAACAATGGTCATGATTTGATTTGCGGATACATTTTCGATCACAGTACGAAGATGCTGTGTCCCTGGCCAAAGTACTTCAATGCGATCGATTTTTTTAAGCTGCCCAAGGCCAAAATGTAGCCTCTTGCCGTAGTGGCTTTGATATCCTCTACCGTTAATGCGTTCCAAGTAGAGCTTCTTGCCATTGGAATGAACCCACACCTTGGCTCCAATTGCGTCCCGGTTTGCACTGGTGCTTACCAAATCAAGTATCAGCCATGAGTTGCCGTTTTGACTCGAGTTGCGGAGCACTTGGGCTTCGGAATCGCAGTTTAGGATGACAGCATCGATCCGGCCGTCGGCATCGAAGTCATCGAAGGCCGCGCCACGACTGCTTCTGGCTTGTCGCAGCGCTTCGCCAGAATTAGCCGTGACACTGCGGAACTTCGTATTGCCAATGTTCTCCATGACCGTGTTAGGTACGCCAAAATCTGTTTGCGGTTCAATCTCTTTCGCGTTCTCTAGCAGGTGACCATTGCAGATGAAAGCATCGATATCACCATCAGAATCAAAATCAAATGTTCCCACGCCCCATTTCACGTGAGGATAGACTTCAGTGCCAATTCGTGACAATCGGGAATAGTCTTCAAAGATGCCTCCAGGAGATAGATTTCTAAAGAACTCTGGCTGCTGTTGGGAATAGCTAGTAACTAACAGGTCAGGTAGGCCGTCACCGTTGAGATCCGCAGAATCTACGCCCATACTTCCGTTGGCGATACCTCTGGAGTCTATAGCAACTCCAGCCAAGGTCGCCTCCTCGGTAAACTCTCCTTTTCCATTATTTACATAGAGTAAGTTGGGTGCGCCGTCGCAAGCAACAAATATGTCGCAGTCTTGGTCGAAATCAAAATCGCCTGCCACCACTCCCATGCTTGGTCCGGCCACCGAAGAGATTGCCGATTGCTGACTTATATCTGAAAAGGTGCCGTCACCATTGTTTTTAAAGAGTGTATCGGGAGTTGGGGCATAGTCCTTTGGACCAGGAGAATATGGGTGAGCGCTCGGGGCCAACTGGTGGTGCCGCTCGAACGAGAAGTTCACATAATTGCCCACGAACAGGTCTAAGAGTCCGTCACCGTCTACATCAAGAAATGTAACACCTGCACCAAACTTATCACCGTCAGCTACACCCGCTATTTGGGTAACATCCTCGAACGTCCCATCGCCGTTGTTTTTGAAGAGACATTTTTTCCCGAAGTTGCTTACATAAAGGTCCTGGAATCCATCGTTATCGAAGTCAGCAGCGGTAACTCCGAGGCTGTAGGAATGATGTTGTAGGCCTGAAGGGACAGTAAGATTTTGAAACTGGAAATTCCCGACGTTTCGAAAAAATTGGCTGGATGGTGGAGGGTTGATTTCCGCACCGAGTAGCGCTGCACCATTCAGTAAGTAAACGTCAATCAGACCATCGTTGTCTGCGTCAAACGAACAAAGCCCCGCTCCCATGTGTTCGGGCAAGAACCGTTCACCTACTCCACCGTCTTGATGTCGGAAAAATATTTTTGAGGATTCAGTCACATCTGTGAATTGAATTGTCGAGGGATGGGTTTGCTCGGCATCACTCGACCGCAGCCAGAAGAAGAGCACAATTGAGATCATGCTTACTACGAAAAACAAACACTTAGTCATGACGATGGTGTGCCAGCCTGATTGGCAGCCTTTTCAATGCTCTCTTTTAGTTGCAATACTTCAGGAGAGGAATTCAACTTCAGGAGTGATACAACGACTTCCTTCGCCTTATCAAACTTACCGACGGCGGCGTGAAGTTTAGCAAGAGTAACAAGAACCATTTCTGAATTAGGGTCAATTTTTAGCGCTTCGTCTAGAGCGGACTCCGCCAGTTGAGCATCCCCTACCTTGAGTGCGATCGAGGCAAGATTCACTCTGTAGATCAAATTTTTTGGTTCCAGTACATTGATTTGCTGTAGGACCTGGATAACATCTCCATACTTGGACTGATGCAAAAGCACTTCTGAAAGAGCGATCCAAACACTGGACACGCTGGGATCTTGACCAATGGCCCGCACTAGATATTTTTCCGCCAACGGATATTGGCGCTGTTGATAACAGAGGTTTCCGCAACCTTCGAAAATTCGAAATGCGGCGATACTCAATGCGGCGTCGTATGCCAATTGGAAAGCTGATTGGCCCTGGCCAGTTGCCGAATTTCCTTGATTCGAAATCTCTTTAAATCTCTCGCGAACGGTTATGGCTTCTTCCCGCTTGTCTAAACGCATCAAAACGCCAGCTAAGGTGGAGAGGTTTTGATTGGTCTCGCCTCCAAGTGCGATTGCCCTTTTCAAGTTGTCCTCGGCTTCGCTCAATTGTTCAGATTGTGCTTGCAACCTTCCTAGTCCATATAGCAAGCTGGATTCCTGTGGAAAGAGTTTGACGCCGGTCGTTAACGCCTCAAGTGACTCCTCAAGCATCCCTTGATTTTCGTAAGCTTCTCCTAACTTCAAGTAAACCTCGCCGGTGGAGCCACCAAGCTCAAATACCTTCTGGAGTACTTGAGTAGCATCTTGAAATTGCCCCTTGGATGTCAACAAATCGGCTAAACCAAGGTAGGGGCCAAAGTGTCGTGGCTTCAGTTCCAAACAACGTCCCCAATACTCTTCAGCCTTTGCGGTTTGCGAAAGCTCAGACTCAACTTGAGCGGCCAGATGCCAGCTACCTGGGTCCAGAGGGAATGTCTCCGTCATTACCCTAGCGGCTTCTCGCAATTCCTCTTGCAGTACCTTGGTCTCTTTCACCAAGCGGACCCTGGGCAAATCCAAGGTCGTAGGAGGAGGCTCAGGAGCCAAGCTGGGGGCGAGTGGCAAGCCATCATCAGGGGCTGGATAACGATCCTGAGAAGTAACTTCATCCGGCGATGGCGTCATCACCACGACAACCCAAATGATCGCTGCGGCAATAAGGACGCCAGTCAGAACTATCTTCACTAGCTTAGACATCTCAAGTTCGCCGAAGATAACTTAGAACTATTTCAAATCAAAATTGATTACTTGAGACGACTTGGCCTCAACGATCTGCTTTAACTCGCTACCGGTACCATATTCTAAAGGGATGGCGTCCGGATCTATTTTCGTCTTGTATGCTTCTTCACTCGATCGACTGGACGCTTTCATATAGGCTGCTTCGTATTCCTTCGAACCACGTACCAATCCGGCCATTGGATCAGTTTCTTCAACCAGCTTAACCTTTGAAGTGATCTTGACTGAATATGCACCTGCACGAACACCAGCCCCCGTACTAGAACCAAGATTATAATTTCCGCTACTGTCAGTGGTAGCGGCACCCACACTTCCTCCACCACCGTCCGGTTCGAAGATGACAGTTGCATCTGCAACCGCCTTACCCTTGTATTTTACGTTTCCACTAACCTTCGTTAGTTGAGGCCCTCCTCCACATGAGGTCAAAAAAAGAATAAAAACACAAACACACGCGCGTAACAACATTCTTTCTACTCCCGTAATTGTGGACCATGTAAACGAAAGTGCGTGCAACTGACTTAGCTGCACGCACTTGAATCTTAGCAGTCATGAGCATGTCAGTAACTACTGTGGAATTGAGGCCCCCGCTTCGCCTCCACTTCGGCTACCAAGAGCTCCCCAAACTCCGTATAGGGATGGACCAGAATACATTGGAGCGGCAGCGGTTTGCTGTTGAACTACCTGGTTGCCACAATCAATACTATCTGAAATAAAGTGTACCGAACCATCCCCCATTGAAGCTTGCGCACCTCCGGTATGGTAACTACTGGCGGGGACCAACGACGAGTCCCAGTCACCACCACCAAAGTTGCAGTGAGGACTATTGGGCGGTGACATCGTTGTAACCGAAATGAAGTAAGGGCGTCCATCAAATGCTCTCCCCGTAACTGGCCGGAAAATCGCGCGAACAGCACCCGTCAGTTGCCGTCGTCCGTTAACCGTCGCAACTCGGGCCAAACAGGCTGCAGGACTGTAGGAATTGAGGTTCTGTGCAACGCCTCCCAAAATGTCCCGAGGGCCACCGCCTGCGGCAACCTCGGCTAGAAGTACGGTATTCGACATTCCGTCTGAAATACCGGAGATTGTCATATAACGGTTCAGCATAAAGACGCCGCGGTTATCTCGATTACCGCCACCTGCATCGCGGTTCCCAAAGAATGAATCACCGACAGAACCCTTGTAATTGATTAAGGTTGGGCTTTCAACTCGATCGGGTGTTGGCGGGTCCGAAGGACAGATAAACGCTGGAAGGTCAACGGTCCAGTTCTTTTGAACCCTACCCCAATTTTCCTGAGCCGCGTCATGATAGCCGGCTGTTCCTGCCCAAGGACGAGGTAAACCAGGTCCATTAGGTCTTGCCATGGCCATAATGTTACTGTATAGCGGACCTTGCTCGATATAGGGCAGAAGACCTAAAGTGAAGCCGTACTCATTGTTATCCCTGCCAATGCCTCGATTGCCAGCCCCTCTTCCCTGGTAATTTGAAGAGAATCTCTTGAAAGCCGACTCGTAATTAAGAAGTGCCAAACCCATTTGCTTGAGGTTGTTGCTACACTGCATGCGTCGAGCCGCTTCGCGTGCAGCTTGTACTGCTGGCAGCAGCAATCCTACTAAGATACCAATAATGGCAATAACCACTAAGAGTTCTACCAACGTAAAGCCACGCCTAAAAAGCGTTTTTTTCATAGTACCCTCCGACCAAAAAAATGACCTACTCAGACTAAAAAAGATGATCTGCCGTTAGACTTCAAAACCATCGAAATCGACTTAGCGGGTCGGATTTTATCATTAAGGGAAACTCAAGGATAGAACCAAAGCATTGAAATTTACTCAATTTTAAGTTAAATTTCCTGAATTTGGCCTTGATTACTACCCTTTTTGGTGGGCGAAACAGCAAGTGCGAGAAAAACTAGGAGATTGACTGATAACAAAAGACTTATGGAGTTGGCCGGGAACCTTACGAAGTTGTGTTGAGACTGTTCAAGCGGCGTCACCAATCCCATGAGGAAAGAAAAAATACAGGCAGCAAACATAAGCGCCAGTACGGCCTTCACCAATCGACCTACCAACTCCGTAATTGGGTGACCAATGTTGGCTACAATCGCTGCAACTACTGCCAGCAACAAGTGAACCACGGTAATTCTAATGAGCCAATATTGAATCGCATCGCCCGCTAGTTGCCAACGATATGCATATTGGTCGGTGAAGTAGTTCGTTACTGCTCCAACTGCTGCTCCTAAAACAAGTCCTATGCTCACTCGGATGTAGAGCTTGGAGTCGCCTAGACCAGCGGCAATTGCACCAATCAAACCAACGATCATGCCCCATGCCACGTAGACTACTAATGAGCTCTTTAAGAACCCAGCCCGCACCTTTACTTCTAGTTCAGGAGTGAGACCGCCTGCGGCAGCCTTCGCTATCGCGTCATCGTCGAGAAACATGGGATACGTCTTGTAGATGAAAGCCCATAGTCCGAGTGTCAAGAGTAAAGTCAGCAGAGTTCCCACGACGATTTTCATAGTATTGCTTTCATAGGTGATCTTATGGAGCGTGAAAGTTGTTCACTTAACAAATCAATTTACTTGCTTTGGGCCTCGACGCCTAATCCTTGACGAATTTGGTGACATTGACCTACGGCAACCACAAACGACTCGATTCTTTTATTCGGCCAGCGAACTTCAATGGTTGCCTGCTTCTCGTTCTTAGCATCCCCATACCTCAGTCCGAAGTGCAATCTGTCACCATAGCTGCTTTGATATCCCCGACCACAAATCACTTGACGATGCTGGCTCGTTCCACCAAATGAAACAGTAACTTCTGAATTGACCGCTTGCCGGTTGAAGCTTAATGCGATCAATTCAATCTGCACCCATTCTGTGCTAGCTGGGAGATCATTTCTTAGTACGGTAGGCTTGGCGTTTGAATTTAGGACAACAACATCGACATCGCCATCGTTGTCGAAGTCATCAAAGGCTACGCCTCGAGAAGACTCAACTGCCGTCAGACCTACAGCTGTTGAAACATCTTCGAATCGACCATTGGAATTCAATAACACGAAATCTCTTACTTTCTTGGCAGTTCGATCGTCAATGATTTCGGCGTCATCAAAATGGCCACAGCCTATGTATAAATCTAGCCAGCCATCATTGTCTAGGTCCACTAGACTACATCCCCACGTGACGTGAGGTCGCAACGACTCCACCACTCTGGCACGCGCCGATACATCTTCGAACAGACCTTCACCAAGATTCTTGTACAGCACGGGCATCTCGTTTTGGTAATTCGTTACGATCAGGTCTTGGAGGCCATCACGATCAAAATCTCCCAAGTCTACTCCCATGGACGCATTGGATGAACCGTGAGCATCAAAAGCTAACCCTGACAGTATGCCATCCTCGAAAAAACGCCCCGCTTTGTCGTTGACAAAGAAAAAGTTGGGTTTGGCATCGTTGGCCGTAAACACGTCAACCCATCCGTCTTGATTCAGATCGGCTGCAATCAAACCCATCGTAGGTCCGGCATGTTCAGAAATCCCACTTGTTTGTCCGGCATCCCGAAATGTACCATCGCCGTTGCTCAAGAACATTTCGTCGGGCTCGGAACGGTAATACCGTGGACCTGCATGATAAGCTTGCCCATTCCGCTGGATGTAAACGGAATTCTCCAACGTAAAATCCACATAGTTACCTACGTAAACGTCCAAACACTCGTCGCCATTGAAATCCGCGAAGGCGACACCACTGCCGACCTTATTTCCCGCCGGTATTCCCGATTGTTCCGTAACATCAACGAAGGTGCCATCGCCACAGTTGAGGTATAGAAAGTGCGGCCCAAAGTTATTGATGAACAGATCTTGGAAACCATCGCCGTCGAAATCTCCAGCACAGATGCCCAACCCATAGCCTCCACCATCGATTCTGGTGAATTTGGAGATATCCTGAAATCGCATCCCTCCTACATTTCGAAAAAAGCCATCCATCTCCTTCGTTTCTGAAGCTGGGCCAGTTAGTGCATGCCCGTTGAGCAGGTAAATATCAATTAGGCCATCTCGATCGAAATCGAACGACGCCAGCCCGGAAGCGATTCCTTCCACTATATGGGCGCGTTTGCTGCGGCCCGTTGTGTGCTCCCAGGAGATTCCACTTTGTTCGGAAATATCCACCAAACGTAGTTGTGTTGAATGCTCCTGGGCCAAAGAAGTCATGTAAAAAAGACAAACGACAACAACTACTAGAACCTGTCGCAATACAATCCAGCCATTTGCCAAACTTGCCATGCGCACGATTAAGGTCCTTTCAGGTTGGGTGCTTGGGCGCGGATGGTTGGGATCTTGGTTAGTTCTTGAACCTTAGCTTCAGCAGTAGCAGCGCGATTATTCTGCCCACTGGCTCTCAATGCGTTGGCAAGCAGCCAGTATGCATCCCGGCTTGGATCCCGAACGATTGCCTGTTCGATGTACCAGACGGCTTCCGCTGATCGGCCTCGTTCGATCAAGAATTCTGCCATTGCACTCCAAGATGTGGCGTCTTCCGGTGCCGACGCTATCGTTAACTTGATCAGCCCTTCAGCCTTCGCATGGTTTCCTGCCATCGACGCAGCTTTGGCCATCAACAGGTAGTTCAATAGGTAACCTGGCTGAAGTTCTGTCAATCGCTCCAATACGGCGTATTGGTTATGGGGCTCTTTTTTGTCGACGTAAATCTCGAACAGTAGATTACAAACATCCAACGAATTCGGCTCGATTGCCAACACTCGCAGCGCTGCATGCTCAGCATCCTCTAGGCGACCGGCCAAGCGATAGACTTCGATTCCTTCTCCCAGAATACCCAAAGAAAGTGCGCGAATTCGGCTCTCCGAACGAGCCTCATATTGCTCTTGGCCGAACTCAGTCACATCCTCTTTGATAGACAGCAATTCACTACGATAAGCCTCAGCAGCCTGACGATCCTTAAGTCTCGCAGAGCAATTGACCAGTCCATTCAACAAGGACGTACTGTTGATTCCCAATTCCCGCGCCTTCAATAGAGAGCCTCGGGCCACTTCGTATTTTTCAAGTTTGGACTGGGACAATCCTAGTTGAAGCCAATGCGATCCATCCATCTCAGCGGATGTTACTAGTGGAGCAAGTAGAGTCTCTACCTCTTCATCTCTCCCAAGGTTGCTAAGCGAGACAGCTCGCTGATAGAGTAGCTGAGGGTCCTTGACTCCATTGCGTACAGCTTGATCCAAAATTTCAAGGGCGCGTTCACTTTGCCCCTGCTGAATCGCGTTCGTCGACCAATTGTAGTAGAGGACGAGATCCTTAGGAGACATAGCCAAGATTTTCGTCCATAGCCCATCAGCCTTGGTGGTTTGCTGGGTGCGAGAAAAATACAGCGCAGCCAAGTTGAGCGCTACACTATCGTTGGGCAGAGTCTTTAGCAGACGCTCAACGAACTTCCCGCATTCCGATTCCAACTGGTCGCCGCTGATGGCAAACGACTGACGCGGCATCACCACCGATGGCTGCATGCCGACGGTGTTGAGGGACGGCTTAGCGGTTTCGATATCGAGCTGTTCCCGCGTTGCCTCGCTTGTTTGCTCTCCGCTCTTAGCCAGCTTGGCGTTTTTCGAATCCATAGACCAGCGGTTTATGGCCCACGATGCTACCAGTCCAAAACAAGCGACAGCCAGTAAGAGTCCAATTAATTGAACTCCCGAAGTCGAGTTAGTAGCTTGATTGTTCATGCAACTCGCTCAAGTCTTGATTTAGTGGTTGAAGACCTATCGTCATCCTCAATATAATAGTGCAAATCCTCGTTTTCACAATTGGCTGGGGTTCTAGCTTGAAAAACTAGGCAATTTGAATTCTTTGTAACCGGAAGGTTTGCGGTGTTTTTATTGTGCTGATCATGCTTTGCAATCGTCCTTTGTCACTCGTTTCGATAATCGATGCTCGATCCGCAAGGCCTGGCTGTGCATCCTGCAGAGCAGTCCTGCGCCTGACGATCAAGTGCTTCATCGGCAGCTTGCTTTTGATCTACATACCGCACCAGTTTGCAAGAGCCCAAGTAGATTTGGCCGAGTTCCAGCTTGAATTAAGGAAGCCTGACGTGATTCCTTTTGTTCATTCCTCTGGTGCTAGCGGCCAGCGATACGTAGTTGAGCCAATGACCGCTGGCTTGGCGCTGTTTGATTACGACGGCGACGGCTTGATAGACGTTTACCTTTTGAACGGAGCTCCATTGCCACCCAATGCAGAATCGCGAACGCACCAACCAAACCGACTCTACCGCAATTTGGGAAACTGGCGTTTTGAAGACGTTACCGAACACGCCGGTGTTGGTGACTTAGGATATGGCCTGGGCGTAGTTGCAGGCGATACCGACAACGATGGTGCTATTGATCTGTATGTGACGAACTTTGGAAACGACGTCTACTATTCGAATAATGGAGATGGAACCTTTTCAGATCAAACTGCCGACGCTGGATTGTCGGATGGAGGCAAGTTTGGTGCAGGCGCTTGCTTTCTTGATATTGATGGCGACGGAGACATCGATCTGTATTGCGCCAACTACCAAGCATTTACTTTTGATAAGCACTTTCAGCAAAGGATCGGCGAACATTTCTACCACCCAGGTCCGAAAGACTTTCCTGCTGAATATCATATCCTCTTTGAAAACTTGGGAGATGGAACATTCCGCGATATTTCCGAGCAAAGTGGAATTCGAGTCAAAGCCGCTCCAGGCATGGGAGTTATCGCGGGTGACTTCAACGGGGATGGATGGCCAGACATTTTCGTGTGTAACGATAGTTTTGCCAATTTCCTTTTCATCAACGATGGCAAAGGCAGGTTCACTGACGAAGCGTTGATTTCTGGCTTGGCGTTGGACCGACTTGGCAAGGCGAATGGGAATATGGGAGTGGATAGTGGAGACTTCGACAATGACGGAAAGATCGATCTCTTTACTACCACCTACCAGGATGAAATGCCGGTACTTTATCGCCAGATTGATTCGGGATTATTCGAGGATGCTACCAACACCGCTCGAATTGCCCCCGGATTGTTTCCTCACGTGAAATGGGGCACGGGCTTCGTCGATTTTAACAACGATGGCCACAAGGACCTCTACGTTGCTTGCGGTCATTTCTTGGACAATATCAAGTACCTTGACGATCGCACCGCAGTCAAAGTGCACAACTATGTGCTTGCCAACCAAGGCAACCGAACATTTGTCGATGCCAGCCACTCGACCAAGTCCGATGTGTCTCCCATTGAAAGTAGTCGTGGAGCCGCATTTGATGACTTGGACAACGACGGACGAGTCGATGTAGTTGTACTGAACTCCGACGCTCCGGTAAGCGTTATTCAAAACAACTCGAAGAAGGCGAATTGGGTCGCGGTCGAACTCCTGGGTGTGACTTGCAATCGCGATGCCGCTGGAGCCGTGTTGCAGCTTCGTTGCGGAAGTCGCACCCAAACGTCGATGTTACATTTGGGCAGAGGCTACCAAAGCCACTTTGGAACTCGAATTCACTTCGGTATGGGCGATTGCGAACAGTTCTCACTGCACATCCTGTGGCCCAATGGAGCGGTTCAGAAATTGGAATCAAGCCAAATCAATCAAGTGTTTCGAGTTATTGAAGGCGACCCTCAACTGCATCGCATGAGCAACTAAGTTATGGGCCATCGGCAAGTTATCCTGGTAGTGATCGCAGTGGCGGCGGTTAGTGTGTCACTGTTCGCATACTTCCGACTAAAGAAGGATCCTTCGATTCCAGTCACAGTTGCAGGACATCCCAAAGAGAACTCGCAATCACAAACAGGTGTGCAAGATTCCGCGGTTCCGATCGCTGAAATTGAGGAAGCCCTCAAAGCGGTTTCCCAGCAAGTGGCCTGGCGCCCATCGTCACAAGGATTTGTCGGGAGTGATGCGTGTGCCGAGTGTCATAAGGAACTGATGGATTCCTACCGAAAGCATCCGATGTACTGGGGTAGTACTCGACTGGTTTCGGAGGATCGCAATCAACCCGCCTCCACTGTATCGCCGATTCACGGAAAAAAGAGGGTCTTGTCTTCAGAGACCTCTGATAGCGCCATAGTTCACCACGAATTGATGTACGACGCAAAGGGGAACAAAATCTATGATGATCCTATCGAACAAAAATACGTGATCGGCTCAGGGCGACGCGCCAAAGCGTACGTTCA
>JAYVBW010000739.1:0-10363 GCA_043750255.1 Pirellula sp. | reverse complement strand
CTCCAGTCGCCACAAGGAGGCATTTACCAGACGCTAGCGGGAGTTGGGACCATTCTCAACGACGATAATGCGAAGATTGTCTTTCTAGAAGATGTGATGGACGTCGAGGGTAGAGTCCTTGCATTTCGGGCGCAGCTACAGGGTGGTGCAGACGTACCGATAACCGTAAAAGTCATTCCGCGTGGAGAATCAGCCAAGCCGACGATCGACTTCGACGCGACCGTAAGAACTTTAAACTTTAACGGCTCTGCCGGTCAAATCATCACTGTACCAGTCAACACTACGGAAGACTCTCGCCCGGATCAGCCGCAACGATACTTCAGTTTGCTTATGGATGACATTGCCAGCCAAGGACGGGAGGTGGGCTCAGGATACGCTAGCGCTACAATGCTCAACTTAGGGCAGTTCTACGTTGCGCCGAAAACTCCAAAATCCTTTGATTGCACTCCTGCGTCGATTTCTAATCAGTTTTTGGGCCAGTCTAACTACGCAGGCGGGTGGGGAAATGAAACGTCACCTAAGGCTGTCCCAATACTCGAAGGATTTACGGGCGACCCCAATAGCGTTTCGTTCAACGAAAGAGGGGAGATGATCGGCGCCGATGGCAAAAACTACGGGGCTGGATGGCATCGCGATGTAACAGGCATCGTTTACCGCAACATCTACTTACCGAATGTGGGCACCACTCCCTCCGGAAGTGTCCGCAAAAGCAGTTTGCCATTCGTTGGGGGCCAAAGTGTTGTTCCATCAGATCCACCTCCTAAGCCGCCAAAGGCATGCTTTAATCCCGACGACGACGACAAATATGATAAAGATGACGTTGCGATTCTCGATAAATCGATTCGCGCGGACTGGGTTCTCAATCTTCTTGAACCCTATACGTTTGATCCTTTCCCCTCGTTTAACTATCTCCGAACGCCGGACCCTGCCCTTACGTTCACAACCCCTACTGGAGCCCTAGCAAAGGTCGGCGAGGAAATTACGTATACGTATGGCACCTTGCGAGTAAACTCGGACCGAACACTTACGTATACTCCCGATGTCAACTTGCGGTCACGACACGGTGCAAATCGATTGATGCCCGAGGCGGACGAGTTTGGAAACATCTTTCGTTTCGTCGGTTTCGACTCGTTTCCTGCGCATCTAGTTGACAAAATACTCTTCAGCGGCGATAGCAACGCCAGCACAAGCGATCCGAGGCTGCTTTACTACTCGACAGCGCCTATCACCCTAGGGGTTGCTAACACTATGCCCGTCACGCGTGGCGGTACGGCCAAAACGAAGCTAACTGCCGATACCCCTGACGCGCAGATCTTCGTCGATTGGGACAACGTATCTGATCAATATGGGCAAAATACAATGACAGGTGGTCAATACCGAAGTTATTCCGTTTCGCTATCCGACATTTACCGCGATACGGACGGGATCGGCGACGTATCCAATCTGAAAATCGTGGACATCTATTATGGCCAGGAGCATCTGGACATGTCCTTTCCGGGTAAGTCCGATGCAACACCTCCGGTCAAACCGATCGTGGACGTCCAGAGGACGCAAATTCGGATTCCCATCGCCAACGAGTCTCCAACGACAGAGGTTATGGACCCGAACTTGGGCATTCCGATCGTCGTCTGGGGACAAACAGCCCAGAACGCCCTCATCGTTTCGGCCGTAACCACTGGATCGGGGACACAGATTATTGAATTGCAGAATACCGTCGATCATTCGATGGAAAGTACGAAATTCGCTAGCGGAATTACATTGACAGTCAAAGTCACTGACGGCCAAAAAATTGAGTACTATAACGAAAAGACTAAAAAAACAGAGATCAAGAACTACGTATGGGACCTAACGCTTTTCGTAGTCCCACATGCTTCGGGCGCGCCCGGCTATTGGCGTTATGTCAACCACCTCCCGATCTTTGACGTAACTCCGTGGGCAAAATCCGTTATTCCATCGCTCATTGACCCCGGTTACATATTCCTCCCCAACGCAGGACCAGGAGATGGACGATACGTACAGGACGACCCAATAACCACCATCAATGAAGAATACACGCAGCCGATCCCATTTGCTCTCGACGCTGGTTCTGAACGCGGCGCCGCGTCCGATAATACGCAATCCGTTGGCGGTGTATCAGTCGATCTATACGATGGCAAAATACAGAGAACACATGATTTGATTCTCGATGGCTCTGGCGGAAGTTCAGAAATGGCAATACGTGGACTACGCTTTGACTCCTCAACCGCATCGCATATTCATGCAACCGAGCAAACGTCAACCATCGTCACAGCCTCTTTTAAAAACCCAACTCAACAGCAACTCGATTCTCTGGTTTTCGAACTGACTTGGAACGATGAACAGAGTTACGGGGGACCTGCTGTTTCCCAGGTTCACGTGAAAGCAAGTCTACTGGGCGAAAAGGAAATTGTAGCTGCTCTCGTACCCGCTCGTCTCCCAACACACACGGGTGTATATGCATGGCACCTCAAGTCAACCGCAACGTACCATATCCCTAATCCGGTTCCAACTGAACCTGACATCACTAAGACCATCGTGCTCAAAACGCAGGGCGAAACGGCGGTCGTCGTTCGGGATGAAAAATCGAATTTTGGCATAGGCTGGGCTCTCGCCGGAGTTCCTGAACTAGTTTACGACGTACGCGCTGATAAAGGCGGAGGTACCAATCTCCTGGGAACGGACGATCGCATTTTGATTAACTTTCCAGGCTCAACGCCTAAACTTTTCGATGCGCGAATGATTGGTTTAAATAGTGCGCATACTCTGTTTTCTCAACTCGGAAACCTGCCCTCTACTTCGCTTGGTTCATTGGGGCTCGGCCAATTTGATTCGATCCCTCAATCGGGTGAGTATGGGACATTGACCGCACGGAAAGACCCAACGGATGGGCTAAATCCCGATGAGTTGGTTTATCGTACCGCAACTGGTGAAGAATATGTATTCAAACGAATTAGATCGACGCTGAAGTTCTTCTTGAAACGCATTGAAACTGCCGGTGTCGACTATAACCAGTCGAAATGGAACGGTGACATTGCTCGGCGAGGCATTGAATTCACTTGGAAGAATGTAGACAATGCAAACTTTGATTGGGATCTGGCCACAGACCCACCTCTGCTGCAGTCCATGATTTCGTCGGACCGAGTGACTACGACGTTCGCGTCCACCAACAATAAAATCACCAGCATCACTCACGGAACCTACCACGTTGAAATCAAATACTTCAGCAACGGAACTACTGAAAAATTCCAAGAATTTGGTGGAGCAGCTCTCGCCGAACATCGCTTTACCTACGATTCCGAAAACCGGTTGCTAACTGACAAATGGTTTAATGGGGGGGACTTAGATGCCCAAACCACCTTTACCTACAACCCCGCAACAGGCTTTCTATATTCCGTTGCAACCGGAGTCCAAACGCCTTTCCTGGTAACCCCGGCGCTCGATATTCCAGTAATTACCGTAATCGTTCAAGGCATCCCCACGGATTATTCGGGGCAGAATCGAAGCGATTTCAAAGCGATAGTAACACAGTTAGCGACGGACCTCAAAAAATGGGACGTCGCCCTTGCCTCAAAAGAAAAGACCGTAAATACACCGTCGACCGAATTTAAAACAGAGTACGTGTTTCAAACCGATGGCGTTTTAGTCCAACAGGAAGAATTGATCAACGGTCTTTCGCAAACGATCGAAAAATGGGAATACAACGCATGGGGTGATCTGCGACAAAGCACCGATCCGGTCGGGCGAAAAATGACCTACATGTACGACTATCAGTTGCCAGCATTCTACATTGGTGACGACAAAGCAGATGCTAAAGACAAGGAATGGCAATACGATCCGAACGACTATCTAGGCAACGTCGTCATGACGTTCTCTCTTTCCGGACTGAACCAATATTACTACGAAACGGACGACGAAGAAATAGACGCACTTGGCGCACTGTTGCACGAAAAGCATTACGCCAGGATAAACGCTCGTGATACTGGAGTACTGGATTCGCTCGACGACTACTTAAATGGAGGCCCTGAATTCCAAACCGACACGTACCACACAATGTCGCAATCTCGGCAGTTGTTGCAGACGCAAAACGTACGTGGATTCGCTGACACGGTTTTTGGTTCGTTTCTATCTTCCGACAAAGATGCGATCCAGTCTTGGGAGTACAACACCGATGGGTTCCTCGTCCGCTCGCTGGACGTAAATAACTTGGAAACCAAGTTCACTTATCTCAATCGACGCCTCCTTACAGTTACCGTTTCCGACACCATTTCCAAGACAAAGGAAATTACCACCTACGTCTATGACCCAAATGGCTTCCTAGACAAGGAAACAAAGCGATCCGCAGTGGATGCGACTATTTCTCTCGTTGACTACGATTACGACTTGCTAGGCCATCTGGTTACGAAAGTCGTAACGAGCCGCGACAAGTACTATGCGCTGGTAACACTTTCGAGCGACACGTTTGAGTACAACTCGGTGGGGCAGGTCAAACGTTCGACCAGCGGAGTTGGGCTCGTAACCGAGTCGGTTTACGATTCCGCAGGACAAATGACGGTCCAAACCGTAGGTATTGGGGCGCGCTATCTATCGCATTTTACGAGCGTGAATGAGGATATTCAGCAAGAAACCAATTATCAATATTATGCCAATGGCACTCAAGCATTAGTCACGTTGTCATCTGGAGTCACAGTCGGCTATCTATTTGATCCGATAAACCGTACCAGTTGGAAACGAACCAATCATGTTGCGGGTAACACTGTGGCAATGGGTGGAACCGTCGATTTTCTTACCGACAATTTCTACGTTACCAAAACCGTAACTGACAAAATTGGCCGCACTATTTTTAGCAACAACAGCCTCACAGGTTCTCGCAATGAGTTGTTCTACGATGACCGCCGAAATGACTTGCCGACTAGGAAAAAATCGAAGGCAGTTGTTGACAAATCGGGTGCAAATCTTGACAGTTGGACGTCTTACAAATACAACGCCGATGGTCTGATTCTTTGGCAACAAAGTGGACCAGCCGCCGAGCAAGTTTTTATTTATGACTCCCTTGGAAATACAAAATGGCAGGCGACCAACGCAACATCCGGTGCCGAATTCAAGTTCATAACCCTTCCTGGCGGTGCTGTCTCTCAGCGAAAGGAATTTCGAAAGAGTGAAGGAGGCACGGAAATGAATCTGACCAGCGTTGCGTATGATTCTTCTGGCCGCGTCATAAAATCGACCGATCCGCTTGCCGGAACAGAACCGGATACGGCACCAGCCACGGTGAAGTACGAGTATGACGAAGGTGTATTGAAAATCACGTCAACCACGCGAACTTTTGACGTTGCAATCACGTGGCGAAATGGAATCGGACAAGTCGTTGCTGAGAAAAACCCGCTGGGTGTCGTTACATCGTACCTTTACGATATGGCAGGGAATATAACCGAAATCTATGTCAATCCGCCTGATCTACCTAGCACAACGACAACAAACGTGTACGACAAACTTGGGCGTCTACGTCAAACGACAGTAAATCCAAATGGAATGACTCCGCGCGTCAGCTACACTGACCCTACGCTCCCAGGGAATGCATGGAGTGTTGTGACCACAGACCCTGCAGGACTTCAGTCCGGAATTCGAATGGACTCGATTGGCCAAGTGATCGCTCAAATTGGTCCCACCGGATCAGGACCTTCTGGCAATGACTATCCATCCACGCTCATAGTCAATGGTTACGCCTATAACGATTCGTCAGCGGTAAACCCCGTTGTGAAAACAAAGACAATTGGCAATGCGATTTCCAGTTCAGCCCCAATTGCAAAGCCTGAATACAACAATGTTGTTCGAGTTAAACAGTTGATCTCAGACTCTGGCGCGGTCTTGAGCATTGAGCGTTCCAGTGGCACAGTTGGATCCTACATTGCGATCAGGACACAAGAATACGATATCGCTGGTAGGATAATTCGTGGTTCACTTCCTTTAGCAACAGACTCGACAACTCCTGTGTTCGAGACATTCACCTACGACAACGAACAATCGGGTACTGGACTGGTAAAAAAAATAGATCGACCTGAAAGCAATCTACTTACATATGAGTATGACTCAGCAGGAAATCTAACCAGAAAGAAGCAAAACGCCACTACTTTTGAAAGACTCACCTACGACGCATTAGGACGATCCACTGGCAACTCAATATTTCTGAATAATTCCCGAGGTCTGGATTACTCGAGCACCGAGGTGTACCGCGCAAACGAAATCAAATACATCCCGAGTGCAAGCCACTTGCCGGGTGAAAGTGTTGAGACCAGAAAAGTCTTTAACCCGACAGCAAGAACATTGACCGATACAAGGGGCAATTCAAGTACGGTTACCGTTTACGACTCACTTGCACGCGTCAAGAGTGTCACTCCGCCGGGACGCGCAGCGATAGTATATGAGTACTATGCAGATGGAACTCGAAAAAGCGTAACGGATGGTGTCGGACAAAAAACATCTTGGTCATACGACATTTCGGGACGACCACTTACGGAAACCGACCTGTCCTTATCTACTACCGTTAAGACCTACGATCTCGTTGGAAACTTGAAATCAGTCACAGCTCCGAACGGAAATCGGACCGATAATGTTTTTGACTCAGAGAATCGCCTTATCTCTACCACAGATTCTTCAACCGCCAATTCCCTGTCAAGGACGACTCAGTACACATACGACCCATTCGGCAATCGACTCAGCCTGACCGATCCAAATGGCAACGTCACAACCTGGACTTATGACGCTTTCGACCGGGTGCTCACTGAAACGAGCCAGGGTGCTCCGCCCAAATCGTACAAGTACAACGCAGCCGGTCGTTTGGAATGGGTTACCAAGCCGGATCAGACAAGGCTCCACAACCTATACGATGGAAACGGTAACAAAATTACCGAGGAATGGTTTGGTTCCTCAGGGCCCGTAACCAATACCCTATCGTACGAATACGACACTTTGGGTAACATGGTACTCGCCAGCGACTCCCTTTCATCCGTCGGATGGCTATACGAAAGCGGGCGATTGAGACAAGAATCCGAGGTTCTGCCCAACAACATCATGAGCCAAGTCGTCTATCGCTACAATCAAGGATTGCTCAATACCGCAACGACCAAACTCACTGGAACGCCGGATTCCGTGGTTAGATATTCCTGGACGCCCGATGGCAAAGTAGAACAGATCCAGCAGACGGGTACGTACGTGTCCACGAAAAGCGTCCACTATTCGTATGACGCTGCAGGGCGCCGCGATGGCATTACGCGGTTCTCTGACACCGACAACAGCGTCCCTGTTTTTAATACAGTCATTACTTACCGACCCTCAATCGGCGGACAAGATCTTCCGGCATCGATCTCCCACAAGCGAGTAGGTGCTGCCACCGAACTCGCCAACTATTCTTTCACATGGGACAACGTCGGACGACTCATAACGATGTCGTCGCTAGCCGATGGTTTGGCGACCTTCACGTACGATAGCTTCAATCAGTTGACCGCAGCAGACTATCCAAACATCGCTGATTTGAGCTTCAATTATGATTCCAACGGCAACCGCAATAGCAACGGAAATATTGCAGGGGCAGACAATCGGCAAGCAGCCGATAGCACGTCGACGTTTGGTTACGATGCCAATGGCAACATGTCGAGCCGCACGAACACAACCACCGGAGCGGTAATCGAGTACGAATACGATTCGAGAAATCGACTGATTGAGGTCCGGTACAAAACTTGGGCAACAGGCAGTTTGACCAAGGTTGTGAAGTACGGATACGATGCGATCGACAGACGAATCCAAGAGTCAGTGGATACTGACGGGAACGGAACGGTCGATCAAACCAACTACTTTGTAAACCAAGGCATGCGAGAAAGCCGCGAAAATGCGGGAGATAAGGTTGTATTAAAACTCAACACTGCTGGCCAAGTTGTCAGTCGTATCTTGCACGGGGCGTTGGTGGATGAGGTCTTGGCCGAAGAGAACGTAACGACGAACACGAACCGCGAGGTGTTGTGGACCCTGCCCGATCATCAAGGCTCAATCCGAGATCTAGCGAAGGTGGATGCCAACGGGAATGCGACCGTCGTCGACCATATCATGTACGACGTCTTCGGCAACACCATCGCCGAAACCGACACGGCCATCACTCACCTCTACGGCTACACAGGCCGCGAGTTCGACAAAGAAACAGGTCTTCAATACAACCGAGCCAGATACTACGACCCAAGCACCGGACGCTGGATGAGCAAAGACCCCATCGGCTTTGGCGGAGGCGATACGAACCTTTACAGGATGACGGGCAACCATCCAAACATGGCGACCGATCCTAGTGGATTGATTACCGAAGATGAGTGGAAAAACGGTGCGCTATTCAACAGCGTTAGGGATTCTGGCCGAGGGCATCTTCAGAAACTGCGGGGTATGTATTTTACCGAGCAGGCGTTAGGTAACCACGAGAATGCGGATAGCATCTTGGATGCCGCTCGCGTTCATGCGTCATTGCACTCAGGAGGTCTTCACTCTGACCACGACAAGTTCTTGAAGTATAACAATGATTTGAGGAAGTCTCGCCATTCCGGTAGTCTTGCAAACAGTGTGTACGAAACCTGGGAGACTCCAATCGACGTCTACCAGATCATGCGGGGCAAGGGCGAACGCGAGCTGAATATGCTTGTCGAGACGTCACCTGGTTCGGGCATTTACGAAAAGCCTAGAATTCTAGATCCTCGGCTTGCGGTTGATCGTTCTCAGATGGAAAGCGAGGTGGTGCAGATTTACATCACTGCTGCCTCCCTAGCAGTTCCCGCATTGCGAACAACCTCGATTACATCTGGGTCTTCAACGGCATTGGCCAGTCGATTGGGTATTGCAGAAGGGCAGATGGGATTGGGATTCCCATCTGCTGCAACTGCACCATTGAGCGGATCAGCGTACAACGCCGCAAATTTTTCGCAGGTGCTCGGCTCTTGGTCAAGGCAAATGGGATATGTCCCTGTAAATACGCCTTACGGCCCGGCAGTTCAATCACATGCGATCGAAGCGATGGTCGCACGACAAGTTGTGATCGAAGGTGCACCTCTTTATAGAATTGGCACCGCCGGTAGGAGTGCTGCTGGTGAAGCTCAGTTCTGGGCACTAGAGCCACCATTTGATCCGTCCTATCCTTCACGTTACGGGATTCCGGCGGCAAATGTGGCCCGTGCGGACTTTATCGAAGTTGGACGACTACTCCCTGGAAGCCAATTTGTTACTAGACCTGCACCTGGTGTGGGAGTAAATGTTGGAGGGGGGATTGAGGTAGTAACTCAAGAGGGGCGCGTTCTACTCGATTCTTTTTCAATTCAAGTGGGCAGATAGCAATGTTTGATCATTACAGCGCAGCAAAGAAAATAGCCGAATCTTTGAATCAAGAGGGCTACGAATCTGTTGCGATACAGATCACAGACGACTTAGAAGGGTTTAGCGGCACTGAAATTTTCATGGCGCTTCGATTTCATCTCGATAAGTTTCTTGTCTCTAAGGCTGACTGCTCCGCGAACCTAAAGGAAAGTATAAGCGAGCTCCTGGCGGAATTGGCTAGAGGGCTTGCTTCGTGAGATCGGGGAAAGCACGAAAGCAAGAAGGGGACGCAACTCAATTGGCGTTGATTGTGGGTTTAACTTCGTTGGGGTCAGCGGGATTCAGTGTTGCGAATTCGCGAATGCCACCGCGCTGAACAGGCGGCGACATGAACGCATCCAACGAATAGATAACGACGGTCGCCGCCGCACTGACGCGCACTTGGATCGAAGTTGCCCGCTGCAAGACGCACTCTTGGCCGCTGGTCTGTCGGAAAAGTACGAAGTGAAAACGGCGGTCACGGATGCCGCCGATTGTAAGGCTGGGACAGCAAGGATGCTGGTCTGATCGCCATCGGCACGAGAGCGGACACGACAAACGCTCGTTCTATCTCAAGGCACCACCGAGCCTCTATGTAGTTGACAGTGCATCGGTCTAGCGAAGCCGATGGCGATCAGACCGAGCGATTAGCGAGTCCCAGCCCGCGAAGGCGGAGCACGAGCGGCGGGGATGAAGTGATGATGTCGAAGAGCAAGGCCCCGCTTCCATGTCAGATAACCAACACACGCCATGATTGCATCCAATGGTTGCATCTTCATCATCGCGATTCCTCGCCCGCGTGTCTGTAGGCATGGATGCCGTAGGACCGTGCGACCGCCGTAGCCAGGGCAGGAGGCCCGCGTGAGTTCCGATGAGACAGGAAGTCGAATTCCGTTTAAAGAGGGATGTAGCATTGGCCCCTCAGGCCAATGCGGGCCGGGCCAGCCCTGTTGCAAGGCGGCGGCGT
>JAYVBW010000738.1:0-2056 GCA_043750255.1 Pirellula sp. | reverse complement strand
TGGTTGGGCGATCCCCCGAAAGCTTACTAGGCTTGTCTTGCAACTCTCCCATTCCCGAGGACGGAAATCCAAATACTGAGCTCGCCGCATTCTTCTCGTTACCAATCCATTGGTCACGCCGAATCCTAAAACTGCAACCTGAATTTGGCCCAATTCCTAGCATCCATGCATCTCCAACCGACCCTGCAATTCCGCCCGTCCATTCACATTGGATGCGATGTTTGATTCCTCTAGAGGAAAACGCTGGCTGTGTGCTCTGCGTATTATGTCCGACTCCCAAAAGCACGCTCAGTGAACTGATTGACGAACAAGCGACCATCACGCACAAGGTCATGCAAGAGAATCGCCTCAGATACGCCCACTTGGATACCATGTGGTATTTGCAAGGCAAATCCGTAGACGCTCGCCGAGCACTGGAGCAAGTCCAACTTGCAATTGCAAATCATTTACCCCTCACCGTTTTCGGTCAAAAAGGATCGGGACGATCCTGGCTCGCGCAATCCATTCATTCGCGTCGCAAAGGACTCCAATCCAACGATCGCAAATTTACAATCGGCGATTCGATGATTCGCATTGACTGTTCTTTGATGGACACCGAATTGCTGCAAAGTATGCTCGAGATTATTGATGAAAGCAAAATCAATGCAAGAGCAGAGCCAACTGTCTTGCTGGATAGTCTCGAAGGCTTACCCGAAGAATGCATTTCCATTTTGGCGTCGTTCCTAAAAAGTCATGAAACAACCGTCTGTATCGCCACCTGCGATCCCGCATTCATATCATTGCCGGTGAGTGATTTGCGTTGGAGACACGTGTTATCTCGAACCAGCGTAATTCGCATCGATTTACCGAGACTTGCCGATCGATTGGAAGACATACCTACGTTGATAAGCGCTTGGTTTGGCGATCAACGCAAATCGGACTTACAGACAAGGGAAATCACCGATAGCTTCGTAGAGGCCCTCATGGCCTATTCATGGCCTGACGACATCGAGGAATTTGCGGAAGCACTGACCCACGCCACAAAAAATGCGACGAGCCAAAAGCTCACAGACAAAGATCTTCCCGTGAATATTCGAACTTGCGTATCTCACGTCGAACAGTCCCACGGTGACGAGTCCGTAGACCTGGACTCGATTCTTGAGGATGTCGAGAAGACCATGATCATGCGAGCATTGGAACGGTTCCCGCAAAACAAAACCTCTGCGGCCAAGATTCTAAACATTTCTCGCGCTCGTCTCCTGCGTCGATTGCAACAATGGGGAATCCAATCCGAAAGCGGAACAGTAGACGGAGACGACGATTCGCCCGTGTTCAACGAGGTGAAGTGACGGCGAATCCGCCACCGATCACAATAACTTGTTGTTTGGTAGAATGCGACATGTCCCGGTCGAGAGACCTTTTCCAATACAAATTGAAACAAATAATTCCAAGAATGATCGAATCAAACGTTTTGAAAAATAAGCACGTCGTCGTAACGGGTGGCGCCACGGGGATTGGATTCGCGATCGCGAACCTATTTGCACAGAGTGGTGCAAAGGTAGCAATCGGGTCGCGCCGCGAGA
Source organism: Pirellula sp. (assembly GCA_043750255.1). Taxonomy (GTDB): domain Bacteria; phylum Planctomycetota; class Planctomycetia; order Pirellulales; family Pirellulaceae; genus JBKCUI01. Next base: position 494 of record JAYVBW010000738.1, on the reverse strand, counting down.
TTGCGATTGCAGACGCAGTCAAGAAAGCTGGCAATCTCTTAATCGGCCACACCGTAGACGTCGCAATGAGAGCTAGCGTCGAGCAGTTTTTTGAGTGGGTCGCCGAAACCCTAGGTCATGTCGATATCTTGGTCAACGCGGCTGGCGTCAACATTCGCGATCGCTCCATCAATAGCATGATACCAGACCAATGGGATCAAGTCATGGCGATCAATGCAACGGGGGCATACAACTGTATTTACTCAGTCCTGCCTCAAATGAGGACTCGGCAGAACGGCATGATCATCAACATCTCAAGCGTGGCTGGAAAACGCGCGCTTGCACTAGGGGGTGTCGCCTATTCTGCGAGCAAATTTGCGATGTCGGCGCTTGGGACGTGTGTCTCGAACGAAGTGTGTGCCGAGAATATTCGAGTCACTAATGTATACCCTGGTGAAGTGGACACGCCCATTTTGGAACAGAGACCAACGCCGGTCACGGAAGAACACCGTCAA
>JAYVBW010000737.1:0-6207 GCA_043750255.1 Pirellula sp. | reverse complement strand
CCGGTTATTGAGGCTGCGGTGACTATCGATAGAATAGCTAAAATGGATTGGCACCGGCGGTGGGAAAGACTTCCGTTGCGATTCACAGTACTGACCACGTTGGCAGTGATTGTTGCAAGCCTATTTGAGATCATCCCAACATTTTTAATACGAAGCAATGTACCGACGATTGCAAGTGTTAAACCTTATACGCCTTTGGAACTCGCTGGTCGCGACATCTATGTAAGCGAAGGCTGCTACAACTGCCATTCGCAAATGATACGTCCAATGATTGCGGAAACGCAGCGTTATGGTGAGTATAGCAAAGCGGGTGAGTTCATTTATGATCGACCGTTCCAATGGGGTTCACGTCGCATAGGTCCGGACTTGGCTCGCGAAGGTGGTCGGCAGAGTAGCTTCTGGCATTGGGAACACCTCAACAATCCCGAACAACGCTCGCCAGGCTCGGTCATGCCAAGCTATCGCCATTTGCTTTTCGAACGATTGAATTTCGGCGAAATCCAAAAGCGCATTCAAGCGGTGCACTTCCTAGGAGCACCGTACGGACAAGAGTTGACCGACGCAGAGGCGATGGCTCATAAACAAGCCGAAGCGGTCGCAGCCGAGATCATTGCACAAGGGGGAACCGTCTCATTCGAAGGAAAATTAATCAAGGACGCAACCGCAATCGCATTGATCGCATACTTGCAGCGACTCGGCAAGGATTTATTCCGCGTAGAAACACCAGTACCTGCGGCAGTGCCGTAGCCATTGTGGACGATCGCTCCGCGATCGGTTCGCTGTTTCCTATTTTGCACACACTATTTTTTGCACCTTTGCTGCAGCCGAACAAGATTTACGACTGCAGAGCGCTCGGCCACACTAGAAAGACATGGCATGTTAAAAGACGTTGTTTCCAAATTGGACTACTCCAACTTCGAAGAGATCGCGTTGGTCATTTTCGGGCTTAGCTTTTTAGCGATCGTTTGGGGGGCACTCCGTTTGAAACCAGATGCGACCAAGCGATTCGGTAGTATTCCAATCGAGGACGCAGTGGTTGATCCTTGGAAAGGAGTTAAGTAATGAGCCCACATTCGACAACCGGCGAGCCAATACCCGGCCATAGCTACGATGGTATTCAAGAGTACGACAATCCACTTCCTGGCTGGTGGAAGTGGCTTTTTTGGGCCACCATAGCTTATTGTCCTTTTTACCTCATGTACTTTCATTCCGGAGCTCCGGGGCGAACGGTGGTTGAACAGTATCAAGCGAGTGCTACCGAAAATACTCGCAAGCAGTACGCTGAGATTGGTGACTTGACTGGCGACCAGCAGACTATAATTAAATTCCTAAAAGATCCAAAATGGGTTGGAGTCGGTCAGTCGATCTTCAAAGCCAATTGCGTCTCGTGCCACGCGGCGGACGGCGGCGGCAATGTCGGCCCCAATCTATGCGACGAGAGCTTTAAACATATCAAAGCCTTGCCCGACATTCTCAAAGTGATCAACGAAGGGGTCGCAGGTGGCGCTATGCCAGCCTGGGCCACTCGCTTTTCACACAAAAATGATGTGATTTTGGTGGCCGTTTACGTCGCGAGTTTACGGGGTTCCAAACCTGCAATCGCGAAAGCGCCCGATGGTAGTCCAATTCCCGCCTGGCCGATCGAATAATGTCCAGACCACCTAACTCATTTCCTTTACTGCCCGCTGATGATCGTAAGCACTCGCTTTGCGCAACCAAATGCGGCAAGTGCTCTGGCGATGGTAACTGCGCAAGCATAGACGATCGTTCCGAGCCTCTTTTAACGCTACCCGGAAACGTCCTTCCAACGTTGCATAGCGATGGAAGTCGCATTTGGATCATCCCCTCTCTTGCCAAAGGTGTTTTGTGGAAGCGAAGACGCTGGCTAGCCTACGCGCTCATCGCCTTCTTTGTGACTCTGCCACACTTGCGACTCGGAGGGAAGCCGTATGTTCTCATGGATATTGCTAGTCGTCAGTTCACTTTTTTTGGCCACACATTCTATCCGACGGATACTCCGCTGGTCGTCTGTCTAATGTTGATGGCTTTCTTCTCGATAATGCTAGTTACCGCCTTGGCAGGTCGAGTTTGGTGCGGCTGGGGCTGTCCCCAAACTGTCTACCTTGAATTTCTATTCCGCCCGATCGACCGGTTTTTTTCTAACACGGTCGGCAGAGGTGGTAAGTCAAAAAAAACATTGAACGCATTTGCGATGGCAGCCAAGTTTGTTGTCTATCTCGTTTGTTGCCTATTTCTAGCCCATACATTTTTGAGCTATTTCGTAGGTACCGATACTTTGGCTCAATGGATGCAATCGTCACCGACCAAGCATCCAAATGCATTTCTCCTTATGGGTTCAGCGACAGCGGGATTGCTGTTTAACTTCCTTTACTTTAGGGAACAGTTCTGCATGATAGCGTGTCCGTATGGTCGATTTCAGTCGGTCATGCTGGATCGAGCTTCCTATATCGTTGCGTACGATGGAAACCGTGGGGAGCCGAGAAAAAAGAGCAAGCGAAGAGCTTCAAGCCATTCCCCTGTCACAAAGTCGAGCGTAGATGTTTTAACTCTCGATTCGCTAGCAGTTCAAAGCGTTGGTGATTGCGTGGATTGCGGTCGATGCACCGCAGTGTGCCCGACTGGTATCGATATCCGCAATGGACTTCAATTAGAATGTATTCACTGCGCCCAGTGCATCGACGCCTGCAATCAAGTCATGCAAACGGTTGGTAAGCCATTAGGATTGATCCGATACTCAACACAAGACGCATTAGCTGGAAAACCCACAAGCATCATACGACCGAGAACTATTATATACCCAGTGATTATCTTGATAGCTGCTGGACTGTTCCTAGCTGTCCTCTCGACGAAGTTCGCATTCGAGGCCAGGGTCATGGGGGCACCTGGGGCACCGTTTACGGTCGGTTCGGACGGCCAAGTACAAGATAATTTCCAAGTGCGATTGGTCAATCGCAGCCAACTAGGGCAAAGCTACTCGGTAAACGTTGCGGACGACGAGTTCGTTGCCAGGTGGAGCAGCGGCGACAATATCCATCTAATGCCGGGGCAGCAGGTGTTGGTTCCGCTCGATGTGCATTTCCCGTTGCAAAATACCGCTGGCAAGGGCTATGTAGACACAAAGTTAAAGATCAACGACACCAGCGGAGCAACCCGAGAAATCAAAATACGACTGTCGGGGCCGCGGTGAAAACACAATGCGAGTGAAAGCCAGAGGGTGCTTGCTTTGCGATTTCGTGAACCGGTGGGCGCTAGCCCCGGTCCTGAATTTGCTGTCTAAGTCGCTAGAAACGAAGCCCGTGGCCAGCCTGCGGCTCGCATGAAACTAAAGTGCAGAATGAACAATGAACTAGAAACACCAATCTTATCCACCGCCCAACTCGCGATTCGTGAACGCAACTCCAAATGGTTTTGGGTTTGCGTGATTTGCGGATTCTTTGCAATGGATTTTTCCATCGCTGCCATCGCGATTTCCATGGCGGCGGGCGACCCTTCGTTTCGTTCGATTCCTGGTTATGGGGAACGGGCTGTGGCTTGGGATGTGCGACAAAAGAGGAAGGAAGTTTCCCGCAAACTCGGTTGGGAAATCGATATCCAACGCGTCGAGCCTCTTCATGATGCAGTCGAAATACGAATTGGTAATGCCGCAAATGGTCCCGTTACAGGATGTACGGGATCGTTACGATTGTTTCACTTTACGCGTGTTGCGGAGCAGTTTCAGAGTCCGCTGCGTGAAATCGAGCCCGGACTTTACCACGCCCAAATTAACGTGGCCAAGCTTGGCCGTTGGCAAATGGAGTTGGAAATCCACGCCGAGGGCGATCAGCATTTTTGGGAAGAGCGTACATTGGAGTGGATTGAGCCTACTAGCCAGGATTCGGGCAGCCAGGACTCAGGCAACCTGGAATGATCGCAGTAGAATTATTAGCCGCTACCCTGTTTTCGTCACTCGTCGGATCGATGCATTGCGTCGGGATGTGTACACCGTTTGCCATTTTGGCGATGGGCTCAACAAACATCGTGCAAAATAATAGTGAACGAATAGTACGAATGAGCTCCTACCATCTTGGTCGTTTGCTTACCTATCTTTTGATGGGCATTGGAGTCGCGTTTTTGAGTTCGGCGATTCAGCTTTTTGCTGGTGGAAATCGAACGTCGCAGATTATTGGCTGGGGCGTTGGTATCACGATGATCACCATGGGAACTATTCGTATTCTAGCAACTTTTTCTTGGCAAATGCCTGTAAAACATACGAGACTATCCCAGCGCTGGACAGCCGCGATCGTAATGTTGAGGCGAAAGTATTCGGGTGGCCCAGTTTGGCTGGGGGCATTCCTTTGGGGGCTTACGAGCACGCTATTGCCATGCGGGTGGCTCTACCTGTTTGTTCTCGCAGCGGCGGCGGCTCCAAATGCTGCAATGACTCTTGCGATGATGGTTGCGTTTTGGGTCGGTACGCTTCCACTGCTGTCAGTCGCGGCTTGGAGTTGGTCATCTATTAGCCCTCGATGGCAAGTAATCGCACAACCGTTTGCTGCGGGCTGCATTATCAGCTTCGGAGTATTTATTTTGGTACAAAGAAGTTTGGTAGATTTGAGACCAATGGGACATCCTACAACAGTTTCGCGAGGATTGCCGGATTCGAACGGATCTGCAACGTCAACTCGATCGCGTTCGGAGATTTCATTGGAGATGGTCCGGAGAGCTTTGGATACAAACCTTCCTTGTTGCGGAGGGGACGATGCAAAAAGCCCTTGAAAAGCCAATGAAGCTGGTTGCCACAACGCGTCCTTGTTCACACTGCGGACTGCCGACCTTGTGTCGTCATGATGACGCACGCGTTTTTTGCTGCAACGGTTGCATGGGGGCATATGCGCTCATCCACGAACTCGGGCTAGAAGACTTTTACGCATTGAGGTCCTCGAAGTTATCTAACGGCCTCGAATTAGGAGCCGTTGATGTGTCCCGTTCGGCTATCTTGGAGGATCTCCAAGCGGCTGGCGTTGAGGTTCACGCCATGGTCGATGGGATGTGCTCCGTGCGATTGGCCGTGGATGGACTGCACTGTGCCGCTTGCAGTTGGTTGATTGAGCGGATGCAGCCGACGATCCCTGGCCTAAAAAGCGCTCAGGTGCGAATGAGCGATCATACTATCGAATTGATTTATGATCCTATTCGTACTCAGCCGTTGAACGTCTCGAGAAGATTGGCCACGCTCGGATACTCACTTTCACCCTGGACGGTCGATAGCGAAAACGATCAAGGTTTCTTGCAACGACAACGCGATCATTGGGTTGGAATTGCATTGGCGGCTTTCTTTGCAGCGAATGCAATGTGGATTGGAGTGGCGTTGTACGCGGGCGAATCGACTGGAATCTCAGCAGGGCATGAGTATTTCTTGCGATGGGTTGGGACAGTGCTCGCCGTGTTTGCAGCCATCTTACCTGGCCGCCTCTTTTTCCAAACCGCCTGGCAAGCGATCCGAACACGAACGCCTCACACGGATATCCCGGTTGCATTGTCGCTCCTGATGGGAGTCATTGGCTCGGTAATTGGTGCGGTGAACGGTGTGGGGCATATCTATTTTGACTCGCTTGCCTCTTTGATATTGCTATTGAGAATTGGTCGCTACATTCAGTTTCGCGCTCAATATCGAACTAGTCTTTCATTGGCTCACCTATTGCGTTGGAACACCGTCACAGCCACGCGATTGGAGGCCGATGGGACGGAGACAATTGTGCCAGCCAGCCGCCTGCAACTGGGTGATCGGATCGAAGTTCGACCGGGTGAGACAATTCCCGCAGATGGACTGGTGACGCACGGGTGCAGTTCCGTCGATACATCGTTGGTCAACGGCGAAAGCTTACCTGCAAAGATTTTGATCGGTCATTCGGTGGACGGCGGTACGACCAATATCACATCTCCACTGACCATTGCTGTGACTGCGGCAGGTGCGAGTAGTCGCGTTGGTCGCTTGATGGATTTGGTGCGCAACGCTTCGTCACATCGAACACCGTCGATTAAGGCCGCAGATCTAGTGAGCAAGTGGTTTGTGCTCGTCGTGTTGTTTCTTTCGGTTGCTACTTGGTCTGCGTGGGCATTTTTAGCCAATGCGACTGCTGCAACTCAGCACACTATGGCCTTGCTAACGATCGCGTGCCCATGCGCTTTGGCTTTGGCGGCACCGTT
>JAYVBW010000736.1:0-2286 GCA_043750255.1 Pirellula sp. | reverse complement strand
TGGCATCTGATATTGACACCTCGCAAGGATGGCGACTTGTCAAAGCTGATGGCATGGTTGACAACAACCCATTCGGCGCGTTGGCACACCAAACCGCAGCGAGCAGGTACGGGTGGACTCTACAAACGTCGTTTCCTCGCTTTCCCAGTCCAAGACGATTTGAAGTTGCTAGATGTACTTCGCTTTGTCGAATCTCATCCTCTTCGCTCAGGCCTGGTCAAGTCGCTGAGTGATTGGCAATGGTCGAGCTGTTGGCGACGTGACAATGAAAAGGATCGATCATTGCCATTGATATCGAGCCCACCGATCCCGTTGCCGCTAGATTGGAGCGAGCAATTGAGAGTGGGAATGCCGACAGAAACGCTCGATAGGATCAAGCATAGTATTCAGCGAAGTTGTCCATATGGTGAAGCGGGATGGGTACAGAAGACAGCCACGCGGTTGAAATTAGAGTCGACGCTTCGCCCTCGGGGCAGACCTAGAAAGGAAGTAACTTAGCGACCTACCTCCATTGCCATCGCATTCGTTTGCCATCGCATTCGTGTGCCATCGCATTCGTGTGCCATCGCATTCGTGTGCCATCGCATTCGTTTGTCTGCGGGTCAGCCTGTTCCGCCAGCCAGTTCTGTCGCCCGTTGAACTCGGGAAATGGCGAGCATGAATGCGGCCGTACGTAAAGATACTGATTGCGATGCGGACTGTTGCCAGACATTTTCAAATGCGTCGCTAAGAGTCCGGTCCAGTTCTTGTCGAACTCGGTCGAGACTCCAACGGTAGTGCTGCCGGTTTTGCACCCATTCAAAATAGCTGACGGTAACACCTCCTGCGTTCGCAAGAATATCGGGCAGAATCATGATTCCCCGAGCGGCGAGTTTTTCGTCCGCTTCTGGATCGACAGGACCGTTGGCCGCTTCGATAATGGTCTTGGCTCGAATCTTGTCTGAGTTATCTTTGGTAATGACGTCACCAAGAGCCGCAGGAATGAGCAAATCGACATCGAGTTCCAATAACGCTTCAGACGGGAACTTTTCGGCCCCCGCATAACCCTCCAGACGATTGTTGTTCTTGATCGAATAAGTGAACATCTCTGGAATATTGAGTCCCTTGGCATTGAAATAGGTGCCGCTCACATCGCTAACGGCCACGATTGGAAAAGCTGACTCGAATAGAAATTTGGAAGCGTGTGAGCCAACGTTTCCAAAACCTTGGATGGCTGTTCGGCATTGCTCGGGGCGGACGTTAATTCGCTTAAGCAATTTCACCGCGAGCAGGCCAACGCCTCTACCCGTCGCTTCCTCACGGCCTTTGGCACCGTACTCTTCGACCGGTTTGCCGGTAATGACCGCTGGATTGAACCCGTGATACTTTTCCCATTGGTTGCGGAACCACGACATCACTTCATGGTTTGTCCCCATATCCGGTGCAGGAATATCGCTGTCCGGCCCAACAATTTCATGGATTTGGTCCACAAAGGCGCGAGTCATCCTCTCAAGTTCTCTCTTGGAGAGGGTTTTGGGGTCGATACCAATTCCACCTTTTGCCCCGCCGTATGGCAAATCGACAACGGCCGTCTTCCAGGTCATCAGCGACGCAAGGGCTCTGACTTCATCGAGGTCAACTGCAGGGTGGTAACGCAGCCCGCCTTTCATCGGCCCTCGCGAGTTGTCGTGCTGAACGCGGTATCCGAGAAGGGTTTCAACGTAACCATTATCTCGTTCAAAGGCAACCTGGACCGTCACCTCGCGTTTGGGCGTTATGAGCAGTCTACGCAGCCACTCGGGCGTTTTAAGCTGATCAGCGGCTTGATGAAAATAGAGGTTCGTCGATTCGCTTGGTCGCATAATGTTTAGAATTGATGGAAAAGTTTTTAGTATGGCCCGCTTGCCCAACGGGATCTGGCGTAATCATGGCCCGCTTGCCGAAGGGGACTTGACGTGGTCTGTCTCACTTGCCCGCTGGTCAATTCAATACGTGTCGCTTGGACATTTGTTTTATATTATAGTCCAAACTCAAATCGCCGAGTTGTCAAACGGAAACCAAGGTGTCGGTTGCATTGCACGAACACTTGCAAAGCACGCGAACACTTGCAAAGCACGATTGTGCAACAATTTATTTCCAAAGGCCCTTTCCTATCCTGGATTGCGCTGCAATACTTGAGCACATCCAGAATGTCTCTCCGTTGAGAGCTTCTGAATTTGTGCGGAAGTGGCTCTCGCGAGGGGGAAGCGCGAATCGGGTCAGGACTTAAGTGGAGCAGCCATAAGTGTCGTACTCTTGTGCGAGGGC
>JAYVBW010000735.1:0-4315 GCA_043750255.1 Pirellula sp. | reverse complement strand
GGAACCCATCGCGATCTACTCTGTCTCAACGCCTCGCCAACTAAGAAAGCTGGGTGAGTTCGATTTTCAGATTGAACCGACAGTGCAAGAGCTAGATGTTTATCTGCTTGCGGGCGAGTCAATCCAACCGGATGCGGTTCGCTTGTTTCGCTCCCGTCCGCCCAACTGGCATAATCCTTTGGCTGAAAGAGACGGGACGCCAGGCGTTGCGTTTAGTTACCTGGAGGTCGAGGGACCCATCGTGGATCATTGGCCGACTCAAGGACATCAATTACTTTATGGCGATTGGATGCCGCTGAATGGGGACCAAACCAATGCCGAATCGACTGATACAACGTTCGATGCAAAGAAACTGCTCTCTACCTTTTTGAAAGCAGCTTATCATCGAGACGTTGAGGCAACTGAGGTGGATCGCTTTCTCGGCGTTGTGAATACAGCCATCGAAGCGAAGCTCCCTTTTCACGAAGCTCTCCTGGCGGGTTACACCGCCATCCTGTGCTCGCCCGAGTTTCTCTGTCTGGAAGAACCTGTCGGCCCGCTCGACGACCAAGCGATCGCAGTCCGGTTAAGTCTGTTTCTTTGGAACAGTCTTCCCGATGCTGAACTGCGAACGCTCGCTTCCGAGGGCAAGCTGCACCAACAATCAAGCGGCGATAGAACGATTCTTAAAAACCAAATCAACCGATTGTTGGACGACGAGAGATCAAAGCAGTTTATTGATTCATTCTTGGCCTATTGGTTAGATCTGCGAAAGATCAACGACACGTCTCCCGACGAGCGACTCTATCCGGACTACTATCTGGATGATTCGCTAGTTGATTCGGCGCTAACCGAAACGCAGATGTACTTTCAAGAGCTGGTTCACAAAAATTTGCCTGCTCGAAACATTATCGATTCGGATTTTACTTTCATCAATGAGCGACTTGCCCTGCACTACCAACTCCCAGCGATGGAAGGCGGCGCATTGCGGCGGGTGAATTTGCCAATCGGTATCTCGCGCGGCGGAATGTTGACACAAGCGAGCGTATTGAAGGTGACAGCCAATGGAACGACTACGTCACCCGTCGTACGTGGCGCATGGGTCAACGAGCGAATCCTTGGAATCAAAAGTCCTCCACCTCCTAAAAGTGTGCCAGCGATCGAACCCGATACCCGCGGTGCCACAACCATTCGTCATCAACTTGAGCTGCATCGAGCTGATGCGACTTGCAATAGGTGCCATGCGATTATTGATCCGGTTGGATTTGCTCTAGAAAATTTCGACGTCGCTGGCGGTTGGCGTGAGCATTATCGAAGTCTTAATGATGAAGGTAGTCCAATCGAAGGATTTGGGAAAAATGGGCAACCGTTTACGTTTCGACAGGGCCCGCCAGTGGATGCGTCAGGAAATCTCGCTGACGGGAAAAAGTTTGCGAGTATCTACGAACTTAAAAAGCTCTTGATCGAAGACGAACGGGCAATCGCTAAAAATTTGCTTCAACAATTAGCCATATATGCTACCGGTGCGCCGATGAGATTTAGCGATCGTGTCGAGGTCGATAGAATCTTGGATCGACTGGCGAAGGACGAATATCGGGTAAAATCGATGTTAACTGAGATTGTGACAAGTGCGTTGTTTCTGTGTAAGTGAATTGAAAGTGTGTCCTGAAAGAGCCGCAAACCATGAAAAACCTAACCAATAAATCGCTGCATCGTCGTACGCTTCTACGCGGGGTCGGTGTTGCGCTATCGCTACCGCTGTTGGACGCGATGATGCCAGCGATTGCTACGGCAACGAGTAGAGGCCATTTCGATGTGAATAATCCTCCTCGACGAATGCTCGGAATTTGCAACAACCTCGGACTCTTGCCTGAGAAGTTTTTTCCCAAAGCGGCAGGGAGTCAGTACGAACTATCTCCTTATCTTCAGCTACTGGAAAAACATCGGGACGACTTCACTGTTTTCAGCGGTGTATCGCATCCCGACGTGGATGGCGGGCATCCGGCGGACATTTGCTTCCTGACAGCGGCACCGCATCCAGGAAGCGGCGGATTTCGCAACACGATTTCACTCGATCAATATATTGCCGAGCGTGTTGGACATCTCACACGATTTCCTTCGCTAACCCTGGGCGTCAACGTGCAGAAGGGGCAACGCAGTTTGTCATGGACCGGTGCCGGTGTATTGATTCCATGCGAAGAAAAACCTTCGAAAGTTTACGAACAGTTGTTCCTTCAAGGCTCGAAGAAAGATATCGAACTCCAGCTTCAAAGACTTGATGTCGGCAAGAGTATTATGGATGCCGTTGGGGGACAGACGAAAGACTTAGTGCGAACACTGGGGCCGAAGGACCGCGATCGCGTCGATCAGTATTTGACAGCGGTTCGCGAGCTAGAACTGCGACTTGAAGCTGCCGAGCAATGGGAGAACGTCCCTAAACCAAAGACCAATTTGCCTGCTCCAATAGATCCGAGCGATCCGAAGGAATACATGGAGAAGGTTCGACTCCTGTACGACATGGCAAAACTAGCGTTGGAAACAGATTCGACTCGCGCCATTACGTTGATGTTGGACAGTGTCAACTCGCCAACCATCGAAGTGCAAGGCACAGATGTCACGGAAGGTTACCACAGCTTATCGCATCACGGAAAGAACGAAGTAAAAATCAAGCAACTAGAAGCCATCGATCAGTGGCACATGCGACTTTTAGGCGACCTCTTTACGAATATGAAAAACGTAAAGGAGGGGAACGAAACGCTGTTGGACAGAACGATGATTTTGTACGGTAGTAATCTCGGTAACGCCAACACGCATGTGACGACGAACTTACCGGTCGTATTCGCTGGTGGCGGCTTTAAGCATGGGAAGCACCTCGCTTTTGATACTCAGAACAATTATCCATTGCCAAATCTGTATGTGTCGATGCTACAACGATTGGGGATGGAAGTCGACCAATTCGCAACATCTACCGGAACCATGCGAGGGCTTGAATTCGTTGCGACATGAGGCGAGCGATTGTTTAACCGATCGAAGCGATAGCGTAGATCGCGGGCATGGATGCTCTTAAGCCTGAAAAGAAACAGGAGTTGCAACCATTCGTTCGATAAAAGATTACAATTGGCATCCCTCGAACTGCAAAACAGGTTTTCATTTAACCAATTTTCCCGCCTTAGAAACGCTATGTACCACTCTGAAAATCGAGTCGACGAAGAGTCTGCCAAAACGATTGCAAGCCGTGAGCGAATCGGATTGATCCTGCTCGCAATCTTTTCAACGGTCTATTTTGGCTTCATTTTCCTTTGTGCGTTCGCCAACGCTTGGTTCTCCTCCAAGACGTTTTGGGAGGTGCCAGCCACGGTTTGGTATGGATTTGGACTCATCGCTTTAGCTCTTGTCATCGCTGGCGTTTACGGTCGACTTAGCCGAACCATTTCGAAGTCTTAGGAAAAGCAACTGAATGAACTCGTCGATACATACCGTTCTCAAACGACTAGAGTCCAATATGGAAACAGTCGTTCTTGGAAAAATAGAAGTCGTTCGTAAAACAATCGTCGCCTTATTAGCAGGCGAACATATCCTCCTCGAAGATGTCCCTGGGGTCGGAAAAACTTTGGTTGCCAAGGCGCTCGCAAAGAGTATCGATGGCATTTTCACACGAGTTCAATTCACACCTGATTTGCTCCCTACCGACATTATTGGTAGCAGTATCTACCACAATGGCGAGTTCAAGTTCAGCCCAGGGCCCATTTTTGCCAACGTGGTACTAGGGGATGAAATCAATCGAGCACCACCGCGAACCCAAAGTGCGATGCTTGAAGCGATGAGTGAGCGTCAAGCGAGTGTCGACGGCAAAACCCACCCGATGCCAGATCCATTTCTTGTTATCGCAACGCAAAACCCATTTGAATTCGAGGGGACGTATGTTCTCCCGGAAAGTCAATTGGATCGATTCATCATGCGAATCGATGTCGGTTACCCTGGTCGCGACGCGGAACGCAACGTACTCCGATCCCATCGCGTTGGAGAGCCAGTTGATCAGTTGAAATCGGTAGTCACTTTAGCTGAGATTCGCGAAGCTCAAGTTACCACGCGAGCGGTTCAAGTCGAAGATTCGATCCTTGACTATTTGCAAGACATCGTCGAGCAGACGCGCAAGAGCCATGAATTACAAATTGGGGTAAGCACTCGCGGCGCACTAGCTTTTTATCGCGCTTCACAAGCTTCCGCTTTACTTGCAGGTCGTTCCTTCGTTGTCCCAGATGACGTCAAGAAAATGGCCGCTCCCGTTTTGGCCCACCGAGTGATGCCACGTGGATTCGCGGCCGGTAGCGAACGC
>JAYVBW010000734.1:0-5050 GCA_043750255.1 Pirellula sp. | reverse complement strand
GAGTCAACCGAATCGAGTCGTAATCAGCCAAGAAACCAAGTTCAAAGATCTTGCCGATCCACGCTTGAAACTCCTGTCGTTTCTTTTCCCGAAAATCGTCCTTTGCTAGCAGACGAAGATAACTTCGCTTCATACGATCCATCAATACAACTCTCCTCGCGAACTGTTGGCGAATCTAAGGTACTCGGACATTTGGCTGAGCTCCCCTCGTTAGGCTTACGCATGTATTCTAACATCCAATGTTCCCTAAATGATTGACCACCGATGTGATCTCGAATGATTCGAGGGACAGCTAAGCCATCCAGCTTTCTTCGAACATTAGACGTCACTTAGGCGCAGAACACATCGATTTTCGACTAGCAAAACGCGTAGGTACTCGAACGTTGCATCAAACTACCTTTTGCCATTCCTGCAATCCGGCAATGACCACATCGTCGATCCAGTCAATAAAACGCCTTCGAACAGTAGCATCTTGCTCAGTGTACGTGAACTCGAAAGGCTCATCTCCCAGTGGAATCAACCCAGTCACTTCGGTGTCACCCTGATCGTTAACGTCTTTCGTGAAAAACATGGCGGAACACGCGTAAACGCCACCGGAATGCGTTCCGGCACCATGAAAGGAAAGCAAAATTTCAGCTCGACGCGTTGTCTTGATTACTAACGCCGTCCACGCCTGATAGACATTGAGGTTGGCGAAATAGCCAAATCCTTTTGCGGTCTCAATGATCTGCCTGTAGTAATACTTGGCGTTTGGAGCGTCTCGTTCTCCCTCATTGGAAAACGCGGTGAAGCCTTTTCCTTCTGCTGAGATCGCTACTGCTATTTCTTCGGCCCGAGCGGCCAGTGTTTCTTTTGCAAAAGCGAAAATAGAATCGGCAATGGTTGCAGCATGCTTTCGTAAGTCATGGTCGGCTTGTCTTCGATCGGCGAATTTCGCTTTGACCGCGTCGAGTATGCTGCGTACAATTTTCTGATCGGAAATCACTTGATCGCTGAGACTGAACGCTTGGCGTATTGCCTTGCGTTGAAGCGCTCCGACGAAATCGATGAGTGGTCGCAGCTCGTTCGCATCGGCAAATCGAAGCGCTTCAATGTACTTTTCTCGATCCTGACGGGTAACAACTAAAGGCAGCCAGTTCTCACGCAACAAAACCATGGTCGCAATGCACCGAGCTACTCTTCCGTTGCCGTCGGTGAATGGGTGAATGATCGAAAATCGATGGTGCAACCAAGCCGCTTCGATGTCTGCGGACACGCCTTCGTTAAGGTGCCGCAAATGCATCGATACCAAATTTTCCATTTCTTGATCAACATGTTCAGGAGGACAGAACTCGAATACCGCTCCGTCCGTGTGCTCGACATTATTCTTGAGTTTTTTCCATTCGCCGCGCGGTAGATCACGAACAACCCAATTACCCAGCGTGTCTCGCGCATGGTAGGTTCGTTGATGATCCGTCAGGACAACGTGAAGCTCCTTGATATAGGAAGTACCAAGCTGTCGTTTGCCAGACACAAAATCGTAGAGCCCGTTAATAGCCGATTGATGATCTTCGATTTTGGCGATCACGTTCTGAGGTTCGTCATCAGTGTCACCGCGTGCAAGAAACGAAGCATCGAGTCCCTTTTCGATCAGCGTCTTTGTTGCGCCTTCGGTCAACGTATAGATTCCCTCAATGACCCCGGTCTCTATTGACCACTCCCGTTTGAGACGCCCTAAAAAATCCTTGTAAACCCCCTTTTCTTGTAGTTCATCCTTTTGCTCCAGCCAAGCATCGACGAGCGCTTTGGTTTGCGAGTTTGACAGGGATGCTGCCCAATCTGAAGGCAGGTCTGTGATGGGTTCCCATTTCCTGGCGACGAATTTGTTCATGGCGAATCCTCTTCGAAATTCTCGGTAAACGTGGAAGGTAGGAAAAGTAGCTCTTCGTCCTTGAATCTCTTCAAAGTTCGAAGCGATTTACTGTTTGAACTCATGGAGTTTTGGAACTTGTGTGAATCGTCAACGTCTCAGGAAAAGGTAGAAAATCAGAACATAGTCTTCAAGAGACGACCTTGAACGTCTCTCGCATCCAGCGTCAAACGGACAAATCCTCTTGAATCTGTCAGGATTTCATTGGGTGGTGAGGTGGTGGTAGAAACGATGTATTGAAACGACCTTTGTTGATCTTCAAAAAGCTCTTCAAGGTCTGCAATCAGGAAAAACAATCGTCGAAACAAAGGGCCCTCCATGTCGCCTTCACGTGGGCTATCGTGGAGCAACAATCGGGGATGGCTGCCTGCACCGCAGACACTTGCAAGGACGCTCGCAACATCAAAGCCAAGGACCATCGTCATGACGGACATCGCAGTACCTGCGGGTGCAAGTTTGGAATCAGGAACCGGCAATAAACCGTTGCCGTCTACCTGGATCTTGCCATCCGCGTTGTCGCCAAACAACCATCGCAACACATAGGCATAGCACTCGGAATGCAACGCAATGCGATTTCGAACGGAGCTTCTGTATCCTGCTAACATTTCGCTAGATTCGCGTATCGCTCGATCCAATTCCGATAGGTTCGCAAATCGTTTTTTGTCAACAAGCATACCGACCACCCGCTCGGCATCGGAAAGAATTTCACGCCACTTCCCTATCAAATCGCGTATTCCATTGCATCGTTGGTCTCTCTCTGATTCAAGTGTTTTCTGGCTCACTTCCATCGTTGCGATTTGTAGATCAAGCGACTTCCTGTTTTCTTTGGCGGTCTCGTATCCATTCCTGAACGCAACAAGCGTCGCGCGCGCGTCTTCTATTCTCGAAATGCTATCCTCGTCAATGGATTGTTCGCGCATCTTTGCGAACTTGCCTGGCATCGGACAGCCTGGATGCGAGCAAGCATCAAACAAACTCGAGTCGAGCTTTTTTACATTCGCAGCCTGCGATTGATTGATCGCAGCTTCGCGGTCCGTGACCCGAGTTTTGATTGCCGTTTCTTCGTCTCGAGCCTGCGACGCACGGTCACGCAATTGCTGCAAATCGCCTTTGAGCTGCATGAGCTCCTGCGCTTCCTCAGATTCCTTCAGCAAGCCTTCCAGAGACTCAACCTTCTCAACCACCTGTGACTTGACATCGATCTCATCGGGCAGATCGATGTCCAAAGAATCGGGATCTCGAATCTTCAAGTTGGTAGGTTTATCTAGTTTTGCGAGGAGCGTGGACTTAGAAATTTCATAAATCGACGTTGCAGAATCCGATGTGGTTTTGGCCCGATTGCGAGCCAGCAGGTTTTCATTGTGGGATGCAAGTAATCGAATCTCTTCGTCATCCATCAACCCGGAAACCCATTGCATGATCAGACTGTTTTCATCTAAGTCATGTCTCATATCCGAGTTGGAGTCTTTGTGTCGCCAATCGTTCGGTTTGCGATAGCCGCACTGGCAGTCTCTCGCGATCCATGGCAATACATCCAACCACGTCAGCTTACTTCGACGCGATAAGCGGAATTTTGGCAACTGGCCGATCGTAGCATCAGTGATCGCTTGGACGAATTCGGAATGCTTTTGTCGAGTAAAGGACTCGTCGAAACAATTCCGCCAGTCTGAAGCTTCGATCGAATAGGAATCACTTGATTCGTCATGACGTAGAGGACGGACAGAAATCCAATCCTTCTGGTCGACTGTCCATTCGGCGATGACCCGTGCCGAGCCCAACTGGGCGTGAATGGCGTTATGAGTCTTTTCATCTGCGAAGGTGCCCTCGCCCGAAGAGAACCGAATCAATCGCATCAAGAGCGTTTTTCCGACGCTATGTCCAACAACCTCATCGTCGTCAATTCCTCTCCTCTCGGTTTGAATCACGTTCAATCCCGCTCGGAATTCGATATCGCGAATGAGTGACGCTGGTTCCAAAGACCACTCACGAAGTAGCACGATTCGACGAATCCAAATGGTCGGCTGATTGCGATCTCTATTTGGCTTAGGCATGAAGTCGCTCGAGAACAAAGTCTTTCTTTGCATCGATTCCTCCTTGCCCATCGAAGACGTTCCCAGCTTCACGCTGCTGATTAATGACGAGCTTCATCTCTTCGGTGGCTTGGCGGTCCTTTGCTGTAACTGCAACGGAAGCAATCTTCTCGGCCCCAACCGACAGGAATTGTTTGGATCGATTAGAAATCTTTACAAAGTCCTTCGTTGCCAACAATGCAATCACATCGTTGAGTCCAGTCATGAACTTGGCACGTTTTGGCCCCCCGCCTTTTCCTAGCCATGCATTTCGAAGCTTTGGATTCATAAGCAGGATAATAGCATTCTCTACTAATTCGCGAGCGATCTCTCCCGACCACGCTTGTAGTACAGTCATCACGATCTGTTCATCTTCGGTAAGCACTAGCGAGTTTGCTTCGACGGGTTCAAGATCGAATAGCGTCGGAGTGGAGGAGATTTTGTTTACGCGCAATCGTTTCTTTTCGTTGCGGGAGTTCTCGGCTAGTCCCGACAGCGCCTCCTCGTTTGCTCTTTGTGCGTTGAGTTCAAGAAGTCGGGCGAGGACTTCGTCGCGGAAGTCGTCGGGCCAGCGGTAACGCCAAGGCTTTTTGCGGCGGGAGGTCTCTTGGCCTTCTTCTTCGTCTTCGTAGTCTAGGAGGAATTCGCACTTCGCCGTCCCTGCTAGGTCGCTCCAGCCATACGCTTCTAGGACTGCGCGGTCCATCTCTGCGTGTAGCTCTCGTAGCTTGATGATCTTCGGGGAACGCTCATCGGGATCGTGAAAGCGATTGTAGGTCTTCGTGAGGCCTTCATTGCTATTTTCCATCACCGCTGCACGGTGCATGTAGTAGGTCTGTCCCATCGTTTGTAGTGAATATACGATAGAACTAGATTCTGTATCAAACACTCCAACAGGAAACGGATACGTTTCAAAGCAGTCTGACGGAGTATATCGCAATCGATCTTCTAGAGATGAGCCGAAAAAACGCGACCAGTTCTCGTGAAGTCGACTCTGTAATATTGCGAAAACTGACATTGCGTTAGCTAGTGGAAAAACTCCAAGGGAATGGGAGAAAACCGTTTGTGCAGG
>JAYVBW010000733.1:0-1857 GCA_043750255.1 Pirellula sp. | reverse complement strand
GTCGCTGTTAACGATTCGTCTGAATAATTTGCTTTGAGTTTTTGATTCGCTTGATACCAATGCCCCGGCTTCAGAATACTGCCTGCAATTTCAGAAGTGGATGGGAGCGCTTTCAGTTCGCTAACAACTAGCCTTTCCTTCTTCTTTTTTACGAGTGCTTCTTCGTCTGTTTCCTTCGTCGTCTTTGGCCGCGAACAACCCCTGCATCCACCAAGTTGAACCAAAAGCAAACAAAGCAAAATCAATTTTACTGAACTTCGCACACGACCACCTGTTGGTTCCACAGTTTACTTTGATTCTACCCGTGGATTGCAGTATACCGGGCGCATGCAATTCATGTCGAGCATGCATGTTCTAACGCCTGCGGCTTATCCTTTCGCTTGGCAAAACCAAAGGCCGGCGTATAGGGCACCAACCCCTAAAACCACATTCAGCACACACTCTAGCAACGCGAGTCCGATTTCCCCTCGTTGCAATTGCTCAACTAGTTCTAGCGAAAATGTCGAAAAAGTTGTAAAGCCTCCACAGATCCCGACTCCCATCAACAAGTAAATCGCCTGTGTGCGATCACCAACGCTGCCTGCAACCAATCCCAAAACCAACGAACCAAGCACATTGATCGACGTCGTGGCTAATGGGAACTGAAACGGCGTCGCCATTTGGCCAAACCAACAGCCAACACCGTACCTCAGATTGCTGCCGATTGCACCACCCACGCCGACTACGAAAACGGGATGTGAAAATACAGATGAAATCCAGTTCATTTTAGCTCTTTCGGCATGTTGAAAATCAGCATAACACGACTCGCAAGTTTAGAAGTTGCACTATTCGTCAGAGCCGGAGGCTCGACAGAATCTAGCCGAGGTATTGTCCGTTGGACCGGGGATTTTCAAACCCGGCTAAGATCTTCCGGTCCTTCGGACCTAATACAGTGTACCTTCAAAACTTGCGCGTCGTGCTATTGTGTTCTTGCGGCGTTTCGCAAATAGCCGATCAACGACGCCAGCTCGGAATCGGTCATCAGTTCATCAAAGTTTCCAGGCATCAACGAAAGTTTGCTCTGTTTCTCTTGCTCGATGTCGCTCAGCAAAATGCGTCGTTGCTTTCCTGTTTGATCGGTTAACAACAAGGACTCCGAGTTTCGATCACTTACAAGTCCGTTTACCGATTCGCCTCCATCGAGCACCAACATCGTCATTCGAAACGCTTCATCCACGTTGCGATCGGGCCCATGCAAGTGATCCATCATGGGAGGTACGAAACCGAGCCCGTCATCTGATCGGCCGAAGCTCGGATAGCAACCGCCGCGAATCAACTGCGAAATCGGTTTACTATGACAATCGGCGGCGTACCAAAAACCCCATCTGTCCTGGGCCATTCCAAATGGATTCACTTGCCCCTGCGTGAAAAGCTCCACTCAGGCTCCATCGAGCCTAAACCGGAAAACGATTCCAGAAGTCATCGAGATCGCATGCCCATCCTTGCCCTGAATTCGCGATTGGTTGTTGAAACCATGACAGGCATAGACCCAATCGTCAATTCCCATCCGCAACGAATTCACCATTCCATGCATGTCGCGGCTAGTATCGAATGGCCCAAGCAAAACTTCACGCGTATCGCAAATGCCGTCTTGATCGGTATCTCGCAGATACAGAATATTCGGAATCGAAAAGCAAAGAACGCCATCGCCGTAAGGTAATAAACCGACCGGAATATTCAACCCGTCGGCAAATACTCGCGACGATTCGAAGCTACCGTTGGGTAATCCACAGTCGCCCAATCGAGTCGAAAGCCATGTTCATCTGTTTTGCGATCGTAGGTTCGGCTGAAAAACAATTTACGCATAGTGCCGTCGAG
>JAYVBW010000732.1:0-11734 GCA_043750255.1 Pirellula sp. | reverse complement strand
AGGCGTAATATTGACGGTAAACGTTTGTTCAGCCGATTGGTTGACATTCGGACTTACCGAAGCGCCGTTATCTCGAAGCGAAACAAAAACGCGTCGACTCAACAAGACGCCAAAAGCGTCTCTGGTGTTATTATTCACATCCCTAGCTGTCTGGAAGACCAGTGTTCCGTCTGCCTGAAGAGTTGGCTGGACGGCAAAAACCAAAGGATTCTCCGCACGGACGATAAACGTCAGTTCTTGCGTGCTTTCGTCGATTGCCGTAACTGGACCTGGTCGAACTCCGGTTGCGAAACCAGGAACCGTTACTACTCCCTGATCCTCGTTGACAGTGGCCGCAGGAGGCAGGTTAAACTCAGGAGCATCGTTGACCGAACTGATATTGATGGTATACGTAGCAGTTGGCCCTAGGTTGTTATTTGGCGGTGGCCCTGCTAGTCCATCATCCGTTAACCGGATGACGAATACCGAAGTACCGCTGCGATCCGGAGCGGTATGGAAAATCAGGTTGCCTGTTGCGACGTCTATTCTTGGCTGAACGCTGAAAAGGGATGGGTTTGAGGCAATGATGGTGGTAAAGGTCAGACCTTGGGCCGCAACACTTTCCAGGCCTTGCTCGTCACGGGCAGTAACCGGGCCACGTCTTAGGTTCTGAACGAAATTCGGAATGACCGTTTGAGTTGTGACAGGCGGAAACTTTTCTTCGTCTTCACGTACTGAAATAGAGATCGTGTTTAGCACAAACGATGGAGCATCGTTGATAGCAGCAGCCGCAATTGTCAATGTCTTGGACGTAGATGCATTGGGTGAACCGTTATCTGTTACGGTTACGACAATATTCAAGCCGTTTGAAAACAGACTGTTAACGTCCGGCGCTAACTGAAACTCCAAATCCCCAGTACCAGTCAAACGAGGCTGAAAGGAGTACAACGACGGATCTGTCGCCGCGACCGTAATTGTCTTCGTCTGATTTATTTCGTCTACGGCGGTAGCTGGTCCGACCAAAACGGCCGTTAGGAAGTTGGTAATGATCGTTCGCGGAGCATCTTCGGTCGTATTGAACGTAGTCGGAAAAATGGTGAACGTAGGTGGATCATTCACTTGCGTCACATTGATCGTAATCGTCCTGGGGGTCGAGAGAGGGCCATTGGGGAGCCCACCGCCGCCGCTTTGATCGTCCGCTATAAGTTCAACCAAAATGGGACCCGAATTGACGTTGTTGACGTCAGGTGCCAGCGTAAATGTGAATGTGCCGTTGGTACCACTCGTGATTGACACCGGAGTCACTTTTGGCTGACCCGAAATAGTAAACCGCGACGGATCAAGTGGACGCACTCGGAAAGTCACAGTCTGACTGGCGAGTTCGTCGAACGCGGTGGCAGGACCCGTCGCAATGCCAGTTACGAAATTGGCTTGAGATTGCGCACCCGGATCTTCTGTCAAGTTAATCGTCGTGCTTACAAGCGTGAACACCGGCGGATCGTTTACCGGCACGATATCGAAAGCAAACGTGTTGGCAGACAAACTGGTGTCAATACCGCCGATTAAAAGTCCACCGTTATCACGGACCCTGAATGTGAACGCACCCTTGTTCAGGCCGTTCAAGTCTGCCGTTGGGGTAAAGGTCAAATTCGGAATCGAAGCTACCGGAATCTTTTGGCCCGCAACTACGTTTACACCGCTGAGCTTAAGCACTCCATCTGTTGCAGGCGGTAAAGAGACAATGATTACCTCAAGTAACGCGTTGCTTGCAGGTGAATCGGTCGGATCGTTGAAGCCAAAGCTGGCAGCGGAGAACACGAATGGCGTACCATCATTGTCTTCGTTGATCTGTTGGGCCTTGTCTGTTCCAAAAGGAGCATCGTTGACCGGAGTAATCGTAATAGTCACTGTCGCAGGTTGGTTACTAACCAAGCGAGGGTCCGAGACCTGGTAGACAAACGTATCGATACCAAAATAATTGTCGGCTGGTATGTAGCTAAATGTGCCGTCAAGGTTCAAAGAAAAACTCTTTGCATGCAGTGGTGCGACGAGTGGCTGAATCCCTGGCAGCGAAAGATTCGTGTCGAAGACATGAATCAAATCACCATCTGGATCTGTGTCGTTCGCTAAAACGCCATTGTCCGAGTTGATGAGTGGCGTCAATAATCCCAACGGATCGGTAGTTACCAGACCGCCTACTTGGTCTTCGACTATTGTATAGGAGTCATCGATTCCGGTCGGTGGTTGACCTTTAACGATTTCAACAACGTGATCTTCTACTTCGCCACCGATGGCAAGACCACTGCTGGAGAGCGAACCAGTTGCGCTCAATCGGAACCGAGCAGTCGTATAGCCGGGAACTGCTGATGCGGGAGTTGTGACTAAGAACGTCGATATACCTCTGGCAACCGGTTCTGACCGAATGACCTGCTCAGAAGGTTCAAATGCATTGTTTCTGTTAAAGTCAATCCAAGCGTCCAGGTAGCCAGTGTCGGTCGAGGTAACTGCGACACTTACCGGCAAAGTCTTAGCGTTGAACAAGCCCGTGAACTCAACTCCGTCTTCGTCATCGGCCTCAAGGCTGATAACATTGTTGACGAGCGTCGCCATCGGCAATCTCAGACGACCAGCGGAAATAGCGTTGTTGATCGCAGTCAGAACTGCAGTTGCAAAAGTAGCCTGAGTTTCGGGTAACGAGAGATTCAACGAGATAGCAATATTGCCCGCACCCAGCGCTGTCGGAGCCGCAGAGTTGATGATTTGGAATGTGACAATGTTGTCAGAACCATCTGCGATCATAAAGGCTTGATCTGCGCGTAGTGTAGAAACATCGGCCGGAATCACGATCCCTACAGATCCCGAAGCTTTCTTTGCCAAATAACCGCCACTATTGCTGATGTCAAATACGTGCGATGGGCTACCACCTAGCGAAATATCGTTGGTTAAGCCGCTCGATCCAACGCCTTGGATCGCTTGGATACCCGTTAGACGGCCCGCTGCAATGGACGCAAGAACAATCGTCTCGATTTTCGTGGCAAGCCCTACGGCTGTCGTAATACCGCCGAGATCGATCGCGACGTTTGGCACGGTTGCGGCTGAACCCTTTGTGAACTCGTAGGTAACCGAATTGGCTGCCGCATCGGTAATCTTAAATAGTTTTCCTGCAACAAAAGGACCAACGGGTATCGAAACGATCAACTTTGCAGGGCCACGATCAGACAATGACAATGGAATTGGAATCAGGGAAGGGCCGGGTGAAAAAGTGATAGAGGACTCGAAATCATCCGCATCAGCAGCAGCGCTAGGCGTTCCATCCGCGTCACCGTCAACGAATTTTCCAAGAGCCAAAACGGGGAAGTCAGATGGGTAAAGGGCATGCCGCGCACCGTTGGACGCTTGAGTTGTACTGCTACCGAAACCCGTGCCAGCTCTTTCAATCGCATCGCCGTAATCGACGGCAACTTCCGGCAACAGGATGGTGAACTGAGTAAGTCCGTTGCCACGATTGGCTTCAAGACGGTTGGCGGCAAGATCAGTAATCGGTGCAATAAAGACCGCTCCAGAACCCGATATTGCAGAGATACCTTCGATAGCCAAGGTTCCAAAGCCTAGAGGAATAGCGCGAAGGCCTGTAATGCCAACACTTGCAATTGCTTTGGCAATTTGCTGAGCAACTTGTTCGCTGGAAAAATTCGTTCCGAATGGAACTCGAGTATTCGCCGCAACAAAAACGCTATTGCTGTCGAATTCGAACGTGATTGGAGGTCGACCCGCAGGCGTTATTTGGAAAGTCGTTCCGTCAAGCGCCAGACTTCCCGCTGGAGCATCCAGCCGTGCTGTTGGTTTATTGATCAGTGTAATCTCGTAGGTGCTGTCGTTTCGCCAAAAACCGGCGGTCGGCGTCAAACGAAGAGTGCGGCTGTTTGCACTAAACCCGAAAAAGTAGTCGGAGCCTTCAATCAGCCTACGACCGTTTTCGGTTAAGATGACAGAATTTGGCGTGATTGTAGCGGCATCCGTTCCTGTACCTGAGAACTCGTCTAGCAAAATCTCAAAGAACTCTAAGTTTCCTTTCGACAGCCTGACATAGGTGGTGCTTTGATCGCGATCGATACCGAGCGAGTCGTTGTCGATTGGCTTTGTCAACGTAGCAATCGGGCCCGCGAAATCTACTCGGTCGATTGCTCCACGATCGATAAACACGTTCTGACCAGATCCGGAAGTTGAACTAACGTCCGGATCATCACTTCGAACAAGACCATTCAGATCCAAAAACGGTGCAAAGACGGTACTGGAAGAAAGGCCAACCGCAGAACGTACTTGCTCAATAGCCGATCGATTACCGATGGATGATATCGATGAATCGATGGCTTGCGAAAGGGGAGCAGGATAGAATAATCCCCGTGACGGATCGACGAAAAGCGGGTCGGTCGCTAGTAAGCTAATCGCACCTGTTTCGGCTGGCCCCCCGGTTACGTTTGTGCCATTCTGCTTGTATATGTTGAAACCAAGCTCAGTTCGACTCGAGCTGTTAGCGGCTATTAGAATTCCGGTCCCGAAATTTGAAACTATGTTGTTGATAATAGTTGGTGCCGCAGAATCATTGACCGTGATTCCCGTACCAGAACCGGAACCGTATACGGTGTTGTTGATTACCCTAACTACCGTTGATGGCGGAACTCCGTTAGTCGACGTCGTATCTCCGCTAATCGAGATCCCACCGGCTGCGTTGTTAAAAATGACGTTGTTGACAACAACAGCACCAGGAGCAACATTCCCGGAATTCAAGGTAATAAGGTTTCTGACTGAACCAGGATACGGACGTATACCCGTTAGAGAGGAAGCCCCGCTCTGTCCTTGAGGGGCGGCATCAAGATTAATGCCGAATCCTTGCGAATTTCGGATCACACTTGAAGAAATAATGAATTGTCCTTGATCGCGAACAGTATTCCCGTCCCCGAGATCCTCACCAAAATCCCGAAGGTACGAAGCACGTACCGGCAAGTTGGGTGGATTGGAAATCAGCGTTGCATCCTTGCCGTACTCGACTACGGTCAACGGAGCACCACCCGAAGAAAAATTCATTCCCCCAAGAACATCCGAAGCGGCGGTACCATTCAAGAAAATAAGACTCGACCTAGCACCCGTAACCGAAGCACTCGCATTTTCCATATCTCCATTCGTAGAGGCAGATAGCTTCAGTAGCGATTGAGAGGTCGCCCCATTAATTGCATCTCGAATCGCCTTGGCAACTTGAACCGTAGTGAATGCCGGGGAAAGTAGTACCCTAATTCGTCCCGAGGTGACTCCAGCACGGATATCTGCTGCGGACGTTAACACATCGAATTCAAAAGTAGCGGTATTGTAACCATCGCTCAGTGTGAAGAATGATCCATCTACGATTTGATTAGCCGGACTTGTCACCGTCAAAGCGATGCTCTTGGTCAATCGATCATTTGTATCGAATGTACGTCCCCACTGAACGTTTCCATAAAAATTAGTCTGCAAATCAAGTGGGATCTCAAGTGCCGGATCCACGAGTACCAATTGACCATTGCGATCGGTTATCCCATAGTCCGCAGCAGTACGGATTTCAAGCTGATACGTTCCAAGTTCCGGTTCCTCGATCGGCAGCTGACCTACTTTGATAATCGGTTCGTAGAATGGAGTATTATTGAAAGTTTGATTATTTGCCGGCGCATTGAAGACGGTTTCACCTCGCTCCGCGAATCCGATGATGATATCGTCAATCAATACACCTTCAACTGCCCCCGTATTGTTCCGTGTAGCGAACGCCGCACGAAAGGGTTGAGTAAAGCCCGTAGAACCGAACAGGTCGCCCGTGCGACCATTGCTCGTCGATATCGGACTCAAACTAATTCCATCATAGAATGTATTATTTTGTGTATGAAAGAAAATCGTGTTACCATTCACTCGATACGTATCGATATTCGCCTTCTGCCCAATAATATTGTATTTTATTGCCAGAGAGAGGCGGATCGCGTCACGAACCTCGGTCGACGTCATTGCATTGGTGATATAAACTGGATTGCTTCCTGAAACAACACCTGGCCGACCAGCAATAATACCTTTGTCTGCTCCGATAATGTCATAGTCGCTTGCCAAGACACTATCAGCCAATCGCACCGACAACAGATGAGTCACGTTTAACAAGTTGGCTGCGTTTGTGCTGGTCGCAACTGTATATCCAAAGCTCCCTAAAACCGCGCGAACATTCGTTGCAACCTGAGCAGGTGTGTCGCTTGCGGAAAATGGTATGTTAAGTGGACCAGCAATATTGCTGAAGGTGAACAGATTGTTCCTAATCTTTATCTGATCACCCGTCTTTAGGCTTGAACCGCTCGGTAAGTTCAGTACCAAGCCCAAATCGAATTGAAAAGTATCCGTTGGGAGAATGGCTGAAGCGGAAACGTCAAATCTGCCCGACGTAATGTCCCGCAATAAAAATTTGTGCACAGCTTCTACGGAAGGACTCGAACTCGAATTAGTGAATCGCTCCCCGGGTACTGCGTTAATCTCGAGCCCGTTCCGCGTTGAATCGACAGCAATATTGCCTTTTGAGTCGAAAGAAAGAATGGACCGGAACGTTCCCCCCGTTGCAAATTCGAAGCGAAGTCGAACATCTTGTTTCCCTGCCAAATTCCCTAAACTCACTCGAGCTTGACGCCATTGTTGGTTGTCGAACAACTCGGATGTATTCCCGGTGCGTCCAAAGGCGTCGAAATTTCTCGACATGGACAAGTCGAACTCATTGACACCAACTTCATTGTAGGGGGACTGAATGTTACGATCATTATTGGTTACAACATTTCCGTTTAACGAACTGTTTGTCGTGGGAGCATTGTTCGTCGCTAGAAGAATCCAGTTTCCATCTTCCGAAGTACCATAAACACGAAATGTATCTAACGCATCGGCTGGGTCGAGAACATAAAGCCCATGATTGGTGTCATCGGTATCGAGGCGGTAGTTGAAATACAGGTAGGGTTGATCGTCTGCAGAATAATTTCTAAGGTCAATCAGCTTGCTCTCAATCGCCCCACGTGATCCTCCCGGGCCCGAAATTGTATTGCGAAGGGCTGGAACATTATTTATTAGCGAGTAGTTACCCCGTTGAACTCCCTCTAATGCAGGCGGATCGGCATAGCCAAATCTCAGCAAGCTGTTGAGTCCACCAGGTCCGTTCGACTGGTTGAAATTCTGTGGTATGCCGTGCCCAGCTTCCGTTGTGCGATGTGTGCTTAAGTGCCAGAGATTGGAGTCCGCCGAGGAAAAACTAATGCCTGACGCACCGGACGCCGCTGTATCCACAAAACTGTTACCCCCAGGGAAAATGTTTTGCAGCACGCCCGCCGTATTGAACGCATACATGCGCCCACTTGTGGTCGTTCCGAACAGCATTTGCGAATAGTTGAAGTTGCCATCCACCACGTTACGTGGCCCCGTTGCTAGCCCAGAAAACGAAATAGGAAGGCTCGTATTGGGATCTCGTATTATTGCGTAACTGTCGGACAAGACGTGCCTTGCATTGGCGTTTGGCGTAATGCCCATCAATTCTCCCTGGTCCGTGACAGCATAGAGCCGATTACCCACCGAAGCGAGTCCTGCAACCGTTCCGTCGGCAGAACTTACTTCCGTGTTCGTTCGAATCCCTGGCTGTCCTTGAAGATTTCGAACGACGAACTCGCCGGATGACTGATTAACTACCACACCGGTTAAGGGGACGGTCTCAATGAAAAAATTGCCAAAAAAGGGTGAACCAGTAATAGACACCTTCACTAAGGTGTTAGCTGCAGTGTTCGCTCGAATTGCGGTGATAACATTATTTAGCGTCTGTCCGCCGCCCTGTAGGTTGACTGTTATGACACTTCCTGCAACTGTCACTGTGGGCAGAAGCGGATTTACAGGAGTTGAGGGGCCCGAGTTTGTAAAATTGACAGTGACAATCGGACCATTGATGGTTCTTTCCTCAAACTTCAGATCGACTAGACTGGTAAATGGAGGCGTTCCATTGTCAGTAACCGCAAAGGTTCCGCTTCTGAAACGAGTTGGTTTTATGAAGAACCCATGCGCTAAAATTCCAGTGCCCGCACCAATACCTCGCTCCGGATCGGTGAAAATTCCTTGACTGGCTGGATCCAAGGCCGTACCAAGCGTCCCGGTGTCATACGAACTCAGTCGGTACAAAATGTTCTTTTCAATGACCTGCAAACCAACTCCGGTCGGTGTCGGCGCATTGTTTACGATAGTAATGACCGGCTGAAAACTCCCCGTTTGGTTCCGGGACGCGACGCCCCAGAAACTTGCCTCGGTTGCATTGTTGGTTGCAAACAATTGCGAGAAGGTCAGTCCGTCAAAAGTCGTTCCGACTCCATTGTTACCACCATTGTTAGGAATCTGGATTACCTCGAATGTTGGTGGTGCTGCAACTGGTGTTACCACTCGTGTCGTTGTCGTAATTAAGCCGCTCGTACCTGATCCAACAGCGCCATTTCCCAAGTCGACACTGATGAATGTTCCTTGGTTTCCATCGGTTACTGCACCGCCCGTCGGTCGTTGGTAAGAAACGCCTTGACCGCCAGGCGTCACGGCCAAATCTAGCATTGGAGTATTTGCGCCAAAATCGACCGCTTGAAGTCCATTGGTGCTGTAGAACGCTTCTCGAGCTCCAGTCAGCGGATTAATGAACTGAACGTTCCGGCCAGTTGCGGTAAACAGCGTTACGTCAGAAAGATTGAAACCGACTTGTGAGTCAAACTGTGGTTGGTACGAAAAACCGGAATTCGAAATCGTCGGGTTCGGGTAAAGCGAGGCAAAACCAGGCTGCATCGGAAACGCTCCGGTTTGGTTAATGGACGCTGCTAACGCATTGAACATGACAGGAGGAACTGCCGTGGATGGTCTATGCGTAATTATCGCGCCGTCGTAACGATTTTCCGAAATGCGTCGAACGGATTCAATGGGTTCCAACCGAAGTCCCGTGAATCCGGCTGCGTCTTTGTCCGTGAATTGTCGGAGCGCAACGTGGCTTTTGCTCTTGTTGCTTATACCTACAAAGTAATCGCCAGCGGGCAGCTCAATTGGTCCAATGTACGCGTCGCGTACCCCTTGCGATCCTCGCGACAAATCCGTTACGTCGCTACCTCGCGTTGCGGCAGGCTGATCATCGTGGATATTCGAATTGTCGCCAGTCAGCACTAAACGCCCAGATGCATCGAAGATCCACAATTGTGTGTTCGCTCGGCCTTGTCCATCTGCATAGTCCACATCGAAAATCAGCGAAACGTGATATGGGTTGGAAAGCGAATTCTGCTGAACCGAGTCACGACGTGCAGTGAAACGATAAAAGTCGATAAAGTCGTCGGGTACTAGTCCGTTTCCGGAAGCGAAATTGCCCGCAATTGAGATAGCTCCTCGATCACTCGAACCTACGTTGCCTACAATTTGAGGAGTGAACGCGCTACTGGTTTCCAGAGGATTGCTTTCGCTCGTTTCCCCCAACATTGGCGAATGAAGGGGTTGCCCAAGTGCGTCAATGCCAATTGTGGCATAGCGAACATCGGCATATCGAACCGTCGATCCAGCGATTTCTTGCATTTGACGCAGACGCAAATGTAGCTTGTACTGCCCAACAGTAATCCCATCACGAGTCAATGCTGCATTCTGAAGCCGAGTAGGATCGGATCGAAGACCACTCGTACCGGGAACTGGCGAAACGTTGCTGCTTCGGACGCGAATGAAATAGTCTTTGACAGTGCCTGCGGAGCCGGGTAGGACGATGCGCATGCCAGCGTCCAGTGGATTCACACCTTGGAAGTCCACTTGAGTATTAACCAAACGGTTACGCTCGGCAGTTACAATCTGATCCATGGGCAACACACGGCCAGCAGGGATCAAGGATGGATTTGAATAGTATGTCGCGCCTGCAACGGATTCAGCTAACGAATCGTTACTCAAAGCGATAATCAATCCGTTTCCATCAATCAACTCGACAACCGAGTCCAATGTTCCGGAAGTCTGATCGATATCGATCCAAAGCGTTGTTCCAGCGGTTCCAATGAATCGATATACGTCTAAGTCACTAGGTGAAGCAATCGAGCCTGTTAGCGTAACTCCTAATCGCACGTTCTCATCGCCGTCGCTAATGCTAGAAGCGATGGAGCCTAAATCCTGGGCGTTCGATGGGAAATCGTTTGTTCCTCGATCACCAATCAAGTCGGGTTCACGCTCGTACGTTTGGTCGACATTGCGATCGTTGCTGAAGGGATCGAACTGTACGGATCGCCAACTGCCCGCCGTTGGAGTGGTACTACTTCCATCGTTGTTCGTATCACCCAGGGACCGTCCTGAGAAATCAAAGCCAGCGCCGATGGTGTCATCGGCAAGCGCCGTTAATACGACCGGGAAGCCAGGGGCGCCCAACAATTGGAGGGAACCTCCGATACGATCGGTGATGTCAAGCGGTCTGCCAGTCGCGGTAAAACCAGCCTGCGCACCATTGAGCTTAACGACAAGACTTTCAGTGGCACGGCTTGCAAGTCGCAGTCCGCCATAGGTGTGAAAGTCTGGAACAACAATTTCGCTCTGCAGGACGTGGACGATACCCGTATCGTCCCAGACGCTTTCGGTAGTTAGGGTCGCGCCCCGTACAGCCATACCGTTGATACCGTTGTTTCCAAGTAGATTGTTAAAAACTAGCGGACCAAAGTTACCAATACCAATTTGCTCTCGTTGATTCAAGCCAATGGATCGGCCGAAATCTCGAACGGACTTTGTATTCAGTGAATTCGCGTCTATGCTGATCGCCGCAGTAGCAGTTAACGGCGTTCCCGTCCCTTCCGCGTTTCCTCGGATCGTATTGTTGATCAGGACAGGTTGACTTCCTAAAACAAAAATCGCAGCTTCGTCGTTGACTCCACGAGCATCGCGATTGGATGTGCCTCTGGTTCCCGTTCCCGATGCGTTGTTCTCAATGACCGAGTTCGAAATGCGAGCGTTAGACTGGTGAAGTTCGATCGCATTAAACGAGGCGAATCCACCAGGAACACTCGTTGCACCACCACCAAAAGTAATGATGGAGTTGTCGATACTCACCTCGCCAAGGTGCCGCGATACAATACCACCCCAATCGCCTGGCGCACCCGCTCCTGGCCCGTTATTGTTAGTATCGAATGTGCCAGCAGCGCCGAAACGATCGTCCTTGCGAGATGTGAAAACGATGTTGTTCGATTTACTACCTTCGGCCAATAAGGTTGCTCCCATGCCTACCTCAATGCGTACCCCAAACGACTTGATAACGCTGCCTGGGTCAATTACCAAACTAGCGTCACGGCGTGCACGTTGCAATTGATTTGCAATTTGGGGTTGCTGCAATGAGCCTGCGAGGGTGCGTGCATTGTCGACGAATGATGTGTCATCCTTGTTGACGAGACCCGCCAATAAGAACGGTCCGACATTGTTTTCGCGTCGCCAAATCTTTCTTGCCACATAGTCCAGTGTAGCCGTCGGCAATTGAGTCAGTGCGACAGATTTTCCAACCACGCTCGTTATTGTCCGAGTCGCGCTAGGGATACTCTCTTGGCCGAAACGGTCAACATACGTTATGAGGTACTCGAGTGGAATTGCAGAACTGAATCCAGCGCCCGAGGTTGGGGTACGATTGGGGTCTAAAGTCACCAGCGATGTATCCGGTCCAATGGATTCGAAAAGCGGACCACCCGGTGTGCCTTCAATGATC
>JAYVBW010000731.1:0-1762 GCA_043750255.1 Pirellula sp. | reverse complement strand
CAAGCCATCGAGCAATTAGAAAAACAAGTTAAAGAAACGCCAGCCAGCGATGACAATCTACGAATCAGTCAAGAAGTGACGCTAAGGATGCTCTACGTTAGTCAAAGAAGGCTGGAAGACGCAGTGCGACCGATCGACAAACTATCGGAAAGCGAGCAGGAATATTTTCGCCACCAAATGCAAGCCCTTTACGAAGCAAGCAATCCCGAAGCGATGCCAGTACGATCTCGGCATTGGTCCCTTGTGATGAACAGCCAACGAGAAGCGACCAACCATCTTGCTGCAGCAAGCAACCTTGAGGTCAAGTCGGTCGCGTTTTGCACGGAAGTAGAACGGTATGGCGTCATCACCAAGTTTCCCAAATACCAGTTTCAGCCTGACCAAGAATTGCTTTTGTATTGCGAAATAGAAAACGTAGCGGCGAACAAAGTCAAGGGACAGGGCTACGAGTCGCAACTTCAGGGAAGCTATGAGATCATTGATTCGCAAGGACGGAAGGTAGCGGACCAATTGCTCCCGATGGAACCCGAGATTTGTCAGAACCATCGCCGCGACTACTTCATCGTCTACAAGATATTCATGCCCCAGCAGATTTCGGTTGGAAACTACCAACTCCGTCTGACGGTGGAAGACATGAAAGCTCATAAATTTGGCCAGAGTCACCTTGATTTCCAAGTCAAGAAATAAGAACAGTGTGGGGCAGTGGCTCCGTCCGCTGACGGGCGCACTCCCAATTCATTTCAGTGCTTTGACACTCTGGCAGTCTATCCCACATTCGGCAGTCAACTGCTCAAACTGCACTCGCATGTTCTCTCGCATAAATTCATCGAGCGATGACAAGTGCGTATTTTTTGATCTCAAGTTCGACTTTCCAATAACTAAGCGAGCCGAAACAGCCACCGTATCGCCTTTTACTCCAGTCGCCTTGATTGAAACACTCTCATTCTCAAGTTTGAGAATCTCCGCAGTGATTTGCAACGTTTGGTCCGGTTCCATGAAATCTGCAAACTTTACGTTTTTCGCCTCGCGCAAGATCAACAATGAGTTCTCAAAATTCTCGGTCGCCCTTATTAGCCAACACGATGCTTGAAAAAGTGCTTCGAGCATGAGAACGCCAGGCATCACGGGAAAAAAGGGAAAGTGGTCTCTCAAATAGTCTTCGTCCGCCCGAACTTGTCGAACCGCAACTATTCGCTCGCCTGGTATCAATTCTATAATCTTGTCCAACTGCCTAAATCGCATCGATTGCTACCTTGGTTGATCGCACTCTTGACTCGGTTTCACGTTGCGAGGGAAAGTGTAAAGTAGCGGCATCAATTCGAAAAGTCATTCGAAAGATCCCCCGAACCCCTTAAAGCCTTCTGCGACGTCCATCACCATGATCTTGCCATCTCCCATTCGGCCACTTCTCGCCGTGTCAATAATCGTCTTGAGCACTTCCTCGACCCTTACGTCGGCGACATAGAGAGTAATTTCAACCTTAGGAAGAAAGGCAAGCGAATACTCAGTAGCCAAGTACCGATCCAGATAGCTTTTCTGGCGGCCAAAACCCTTTACCTCCGAAACTTGTAACGCTTCCAGCGGCGAAAGCCGAAGATTTTCAAGCAGTCGCTCCGCTAGATAGGGTCGAATGATGGCGATGACTTGCTTCATGTAAAGCAGTTTAGCATCGTACGGAAAATAAGTGGCATAGGCTTCCAGCCTGTGGACGTCAAATCACAGGCTGGAAGCCTATGCCACAATGAAGAACCGACAGTAATTT
>JAYVBW010000730.1:0-2343 GCA_043750255.1 Pirellula sp. | reverse complement strand
AGAACTCCCGTCGCTCGAAAACCAAGTTGACGGAAGAATAGTTGGGCAGCTAAGTTGGTCTCGCGTACCTCTAATACAATGCGGTTCCGTCGTTGGTAGGCTAGTTTGGAAACTAATTTTTCTACCATTGCAGTACCCACACATTGTCGTCTGAATTCTGGATGGATCGCGAAGGATAAAATGTGAATGCGAGTTTTGTGCAGTTCATAGATCATGAACCCAGCGACTTCTTCGTTTCTTTCTGCAACCATTCCGATGCAGTCTCTTTGACGAAGGCAACGAATAAATTCATCCTCCGTCCACGGAAACTCGAAGCTTTGCCCCTCGATTGCGAGAACGGATGCCATATCGCGGCGAATCATCCAGCGGATATGAACGCAAGATTGATCGGATTCGATGCTGGACATTGAGAAACCTTCTTTCCAAGAACGATCACTTTTATCAACTTCATTTAATTGCCGTTCTTCCTTGAACCGGCCTGGCGGGGACCGTACCAAAGCCTGACTTCGAAACCAAGATGGGTTTTGAAATTAGCAAATCTTTCCAGGCATGCTACGACTCCAGTGAATAGACACTTAGTATTTGCCAAGGCAGTCCATGCTTAATAAGCAAGCACCCTCTAAATGCCCCCTCCTTTGTGGCAATGCCTGCATTTTAGGCATTGCTATCTAAATTGGTTTAAGTCCTTGCTGGCATTCGCTTTGCGAAGTTGGCATTGACAGCTAATTCATTATTCCGCCACTTGCCAGCGGGATTGTTTGTTCCCTGGCGTGCTAACCGTTCGCGAAGGATGCAGGCGAATGGTTAAGTCATTTTGCTGCAACCCAACGTCTAGTTCAAATATTCGCAAAGAACAGGAAACTCATTTGATGAACTTCGAAAATAATTCCTCCGCAGTCCAGCCCGAGAACCAGTGGTTGATGCCAGCCGACGTAAAGCCAACTAGTAAAGCCGCTTCCACACGCATTCGTGACAAGGCTGCGGACGAAGCTGGTGAAAAGCTCGCTGCAGAAATGAAGGTCTTTCATTCGGTAGCTGACGAATTGAAGGCAAAGCGGGATATTTCGCATTCGACGGAAATGAAGCGAAAACTGGTTTTCGAAACCGCAACGGAGCTTTTTGGCGTAGCGCCAACTTGGACAGCATTTTATCGAGAAACGCTCGGCGGCGGAGGTGTTGCGAGAGCTCTGTTTGTGAGCTCAGAAGAGGCTCGAGAGTACGAATGTAGCGATGAGCATTCCAAGGTTCTTGAAATGTTGACGATTCTCCGCTCTCGCGACCTCCCAGAAAACGACCCGCACGAACAGCAACGGATGATTACGGTGCGAATCCCGAAGAGCCTACACGATGCTATTTGCGAAGAAGCTAACGAGTTGGCGGTTAGCGTAAATAAACTCTGTATTTCAAAGCTTCTTCAGAAAGTGGACCCTGCCATGATTCCGTCGTCATCCCAAAAACGTCGCGGACGGCGCCCGGGGTCAGCTGGCGCGAAACTTGCAACGATGAAGGATGACGCGACGTCGAGCGAGTCCGAAGTGGCTTAGTCTTAACGATTGCCCAATAAACTTCCTTTACTCTCAACTTGAATTGCAAGCTCTAGCCGCATTGCGAAACCAGTGCGATGGCCACAGCACCCAAGAATAGGGTATACTTTTGAGTGCCTGGGAGGCTCATGCGATCGCTTTGCGTTATTGCAAAGAGGAAAGTCCGGGCTCCATAGAGCAAGGTGGTCGATAACGTCGACCGGTCGCAAGACTAGGGAAAGTGCAACAGAAAGCAAACCGCTGAGCTCGCTCAGTAAGGGTGAAACGGTGGGGTAAGAGCCCACCAGAGTTCAAGGTGACTTGAGCTGCTAGGTAAACCCCACCTGGAGCAAGAACAAACAGAACGACATGTCGCCGGTGGGTATCGACTCACCGGCGCATAAGCTGCGGCTCGCAGTTTTGCGCGTTCGGGTTGATCGCTCGACGCCACAGGCAACTGTGGTGCTAGATAAATGATCGCAGCGCGAAAGCGAACAGGACCCGGCTTACGAACCTCCCAGGCTTTTTTTCATGTGGCAATCTGTTGCGAACTCTGCTTGTACGTTCTGTTATGTAAATTACAGGCAATAAGCTGCGAAATGAAAAAAAGGTGCCGCCTCTTTCTAGTAAAGGTGCCGCCTCTATACGCAAAGGAGCTTTGCGAAGATTACAAAAAAAGCCAACCGATTCGGTTGGCTTTTTGCTTGAAATACCTTGCTGGCTTTTATTTACCGGGCAACGTCAGAATCGAACGCCTGCGATTCTGTCTTAACCATTCTTGCTGTGTGTTCACTAGTCAAGTTTGTTGCGACCCACGATA
>JAYVBW010000729.1:0-12274 GCA_043750255.1 Pirellula sp. | reverse complement strand
TAGAACCGTATGGCAACTGCGATCGATCTCGAATGGCTATGGTACCAGTCAACGTACTCGAAGTCGAATTCATAGAAACCGGTAACGAAGCGATCGACCGTTGGCGAGAATTAAACACAAGCAGTGACACGCGTCCCATTGCATCCGTATTTCTACGAATTTCATCGGCCAACTCAATGATGCGATTATCGAAACTACCAATTCGGGATCCGCCAACCGCCACGATAATGTCGTTCGGTTGTAGACCAGCCTGCTGACCAGCGCTGCCCTGTGCGATTTGAGTGATAACAGCTCCGACGTCCGTGTTCTGCACATAGACCCCTAACTTCCAGTCTTTGCGTGCGGGAGCAATCATTGGACCTGCTCCACCATACCCGCCAGCGCCTCCATACCCACCAAATCCACCAGCACCACCATATCCGCCAGGATTGACACCGCCAGGATTAGTTGGATCGAAGGTCGGCGTTGAGTTGGGAGTCGATGAAAACCCTGTAGTTGAGGGGAAGCCTGTAGTCGAGGGGAAGCCTTGTGTGGAATTATTGAAATTGGGAGATCCCCCTGGCATCAACACCTTTGGTATGGCGCTTGAAAAATCAAGCCAACTTGATTGCCCAAAGCAAGGCGTTGAAAGTGAGCAAGTTGCGAGGGCAAAAAGGAATATTTTCAGACGTTTCATGTTTTTGATCTTATGTTACAAGAAGGAGAATGAATTTCGGAGGCGAAAAGTTCTATCGCATCTGCGGGCCGCGAATAAGGTCGAGTTGCTTGCGAATAAATGCTGGATCTATAGGAAAGAACCCAGCGCGAACTGCTTCTAGTTGGCCGTCGCGACTTAATACGTAGCGAAGCATTGCCTCTCGCAGTCCTCCGTCGGTTGCCATTTGAGACTTGTCAATGACTAGCAACAGTGGCCGCACAAACGGATACTGCCCGGAGAGGAAACTCTGTTCTGTCGCCGGTATTCGAGCGCCATTGAGAATCAAAGAGACCGGTCGAACTTGCGCGGTCGCTTCGCCGAAACCGCAAATTCCAACCCCGGCCAAATCTCCGCCGATTGCAGAGCATACTTCTTCGCTACTCCGGTGCGATTGCGCCACTTTGGCCATTTCACCGCCGCGAAGAACGAGTTGTTTGATGAAAGAAGTTGTTCCGCTCGCCTCGCTTCGAGAATGGATTCGAATCGGCTTCTTAGCCAACTCTCCCGTCACACCGAGATCGCCCCAGGTGGCCGCATGTTTTCCCTCGCCACCCGCCGCACGAAAAATGGATTCCAATTGTTCCGGCGTGACACCTGCGACAGGATTCTCTTTGTGAACGTAAAGGGCAAGCGGATCGAGTGCGACGATGATACTAAGCGGATCCTTGCATTTTCCTTTTTTCAAGAAAGCTAAATCCGCATCCGTTAGCGGACGGCTTGAACCTGCAATGACCGTGGGGTCTTCGGCTAAAGACTTGATTCCGACGTCGGTTCCATCCGCTCCTCGATTAAATACAACATTGGAATGGAAATTTCGGAAACGTTCCGACCAAGACTTCCCAATCGCTAACATTGTTGTCGAACCTGACAAAGTGGCCGTTCCTTTGATTTCCTTCTCTATGTGATATGGTTCAATCGAATCAATTAACTGCAACAACGCGGCATGTTCAAGATCGTTTTGCGTGAATGTGCTTTGATCTGACTGGGATACTCCGGGCGCTGAATTGGGTAAAGCGGGCGGCGCATTGGATAAAGGTTTGGTTTTGCTTGCTGGGGTCGCCGGCGTTTGCGACCATAGGGCAGATGAGGGTACTGTTGCGAGCAATATGACACCAACAATGATTGAACCGAACCGACAATAACGAGTTGACATAGACTCCACCTCCTGGGGCAATTTTAAAGACTCCTGGACGACCAACCGTCGACCTCTGTATTCCAATGTATCTAAAAATCGCGTTGAATGGGAGCGGGCCCAGTTGGCAAAATTGCAACAAAACCTATAGTCTCAAAGAATGAGCACCAATCAAATTAGCGCAGTAGTCGCTGTCGCCAGGAATGGCACGATCGGACGCGGCAATACACTGCCGTGGAGACTTCGGAGCGATTTGCAGCGATTCAAGCGACTGACAATGGGGCATTCGCTTGTGATGGGGCGAAAAACTTATGAGTCGATCGGAAGACCGCTGCCAGGACGTCAAACCATCGTATTAACTCGGCAGAAAGATAAAATCTTTGAAGGTGTTCGGATTGCTAGGTCGCTTGAGGAAGCGATAGCATTCGTGGCGAACGATTCTATCGCTTTTATTGTCGGCGGAGCTGAAATCTATGGAGTTGCAATGCCGCTGGTCACGAATCTGTATTTGACACGCGTCTTGGCTGAGATTGACGGCGATGCTATCTTTGGTCCATGGGATGAGTCGGAATTCGAATGCATTGAACGTTCGTTTATCCCTGCGGATGCCTTCAATGAATGGCCGTCCGAATTTCAGCACCTCGTTCGCAAAAGAAATCACTTTATGTGAACCAAACGCAAACACGACTATTCAACGAACGGATTCGGGCCAACCGCGACGCTATTGACCATCTCGATGCCTCGCGTTGCGGATCGAACCGTTTCTTGAGCGAGTTGCTTTAAAAAGAAACTCTCCACATGGCCTTTGAGAAGCACTTGATCCCCGAGTTGCTCAACTTGTAGCATTCTCAGAGCATGGAAAGGGCTTTCCCTGAGCATCTTTTTCGCCTGTCCTAAAACATCCTGAAACCCTGAATCAATCATTGATCCACTCCTTTTTCTGGTCTTTCGTTCACAGCGACCGGCTTTCTCCTAGCTTCGAGGAGCAACTGGTAAATACTTGTGCTCAAAAAAATATCGGTTTCTCAAACCGCAATGTGCCATCCTGATGTATTTTTGAGTTCTGCTTGAAATGGAAGCCCAATTTCAGCAGTCATTCGAATCGTCTAACTTAAGATCGTGTTGGGTAGACTGTCAAGTACCTCGCCCATCGCAATTCCTAATAATCTATATAACCGGCAAAGCCAGTCGATAGCTATCATTAATTAAAGCATGGCAAGTCTTGACTCGACGCATGGCAAAGGACTGAGGGTACATTTCCAGGATGTTTTGGATTTCCGCAAATAACCAAGTATTGTCGAAGACCTACCTTTGGTTCCTCCATGCAACTGCTCTCGATAGAAAACCTAAGCCTAGCTGCTGAAGCGACAGTTGTTTTGCTGTTGTTGGCTCTCGTTTGGCCTCAAAAAAAATTCGAGTCAACACGAGATACGACGAACGGAGAAGCGGTGAGTTGGGAGCCAGTCAAATTTTTTTATTTGCAAACCTGCCTCCACCGTGGCTTATATCTGCAACACTGGCGAGAAACGCAAAATCGCAGTTCAATGCATTCTGCTACTTCAGTGCCATTCAAAACTCGTCCATTCGAAGACGAAGAAAATCGGTCCAATATTCCATTGCCATGGCAAGACCGACTCACCCATTTACTCAATCGTAATGGCTTCGAGTCTGTTCTCAAAGAGTGGTTGTCAGTTGAGCCCATGCATCGCGGCGATTCCTGTTTGTCGATGATAACGTTGTGTAATTACTCTCATATGGTCAGCGC
Organism: Pirellula sp.; assembly: GCA_043750255.1. Classification (GTDB taxonomy): domain Bacteria; phylum Planctomycetota; class Planctomycetia; order Pirellulales; family Pirellulaceae; genus JBKCUI01. The sequence continues at coordinate 8,680 of JAYVBW010000729.1, read as the reverse complement.
CCACGGTGCGACGTTCACTGAGCAAGCGATACAACGCTTTGCCTCGCATTTGGCCGTTGCTTTATCGAGTGATTCACTTGTCGCAAGATATCTGCCTGATCGATTTGTTGTCTTGCATTTTGCTTCGAGAGCCGCGACCTGCCACAAAACAATGGAATGCGTTCAGCATGGTATTTCGGTAGAGGGATTTTTCAAAGTTGACGGGCAATCCCAGTCACTCGACTCCATTGTCAGTATTATCGACATACACAGTGTTGCGGACGTTGCGTTAAGTATGGGTGAGCTGGAAAACGGAACATTGGAAGCAGACCGAAGCGGTCGAAAAATCGTTTTTAGAGCCGAAGATACTTGGACGGACTCACCACCCTCCACCGGACCAGATAGCAACGATTTTGTGAAACCAGCAGTAAAGGTTGAGCAGAGCCCAGCTCAGAGCGGCGTTGCGTCGCTCAACAGCGCAGCATTTGTCGCTTCGCCTAGTGCAAAATTGTAAAATCGTTTGCTGGCATTTTGAAATTTTTACAAAAGGACTCCTGCTTCCTTCTTATTGCTTCGCGTTCGTCCTTGAAATGCTTGGGGCACGTTGATTTATTGGTAGCACTTGGGAATAATATGCAGTTTGGCACGGCATGTGCTTTTCATCATAGGTATCGAGAGACGATCAACTCGACAATCGCGGTGGAACTGCGGTTAATGCAGTGCTGGCGGAGTATGTTCAGCACCGGCGCTCCCTTAACAAGGAGGTACCGTGATCTTAGTGGCGTCGAATGACCGAGACATCTCGGACGAAAACCGACAGACCTATTCGCACTAGGTTCCGCCCATCTTTCACGGTCAAAAGGGCCCGCTTTCGCTTCCAGAATTTGGAAGCGAAAGCGGGCTCTTTTTTTTCCTTTGCTATAAAGGGCATTAAAAAAGGGCATTAGGTGGTTTTTGCACCTAACGCGGGAATTGAGTAGACTACTGAACTACAGTGAACGGATGAGAGTGCGTACAAAATCGTTCGATCTAGGGTTTGAATTGGACATGCGAGTGCGGACATCAATAGCTAATCGATCTCGTTCATCCACAATGAGAAGGTCACCAAATGCTGGCCTCATCCTGCGCACCCAAGGACGAGCACCTAAACGTTTGAATCCTCGACTCGTCATTTTTTATTCCCGGTCACTATTGATTTCCTGTGTCATTTTCTTGGGGCACACCTGTGTCATTTTCTTTGGGCACAACGGTTCTCAGCGCACCTTCGGGCAGGACAAACAGGAATCGAAAATCGATGGCGTTCAGGATTCTACGGTGAGATCTCCAACAGTTGGGAAAAAGCCAATATCCAAGTCCAAAGTGGAACGGGATATTTTGGAAAAGAGAGTCGCCAAGCTGGCAATCGATTTAGATTCAACGAAGCAGGCAACACGCGATTCTGCGGAAGCGGAATTGATTGCAATGGGCTCTTCGGTTATCGAATTTTTACCACCTATTGGAACCGACGCGTCGGCCGAGTGGAAAATGCGAATCGATCGCCTTCGCGAGTCGCTTGAGATGTTGGAAATGCAAGAATTTACGTTGCCCTCAACTGTTTCGCTGAGCGGTTCGATGTCCGGGCGCGACGCGTTGACCAAGATTGCAGAGCAGTCAGGCAACACCATACAACTAGGTGACGCTCCCAATTTAGATCGAGAAGTCGTAACGGACTTCGACGAGACACCATTTTGGGAAGCTTTTGATGAAGTAGTCGATCAGCTTGAGTTGACTGTCAATGGTGGAGACGGCGAAACCATGCAGCTTATTCCTCGTGCAGTCAATGCACCGCTACGGATTGCAGCAGCGGCGTACTCGGGTGTCTTTCGCCTGGAACCATTGACAGTACAAAAAACCTATCAGCTTCAAGATCCAGCACGGAGCACATTGCAAATTCAGGTGCTGTTGTCCTGGGAGCCTAGGCTTGCACCCGTCTTTGTCAAATTCCCTCTGGAGGCCATGGAATTGATTTGCGACGATGGGCAAGTGTTGCAATCAAAAATGAACGCTCAGGAAACGGAGTTTGTTCCTGCAGGCGGATCGCAATTGCAGGTTGGTCTGGATTTCATTCTGCCGGAACGAAAGGCAAAGAAAATCATTCGATGGAACGGCAAAGTCTTCGTCTCTATACCTGGAAAGCCAGCCACACTCGAGTTTGATGAGTTAATGACGGAGGGAAAAAAAACGGCATCGGTTGGAAACCTCAAAGTCGTTTTAGAAAAAGCCCGAAAAAATCGGGATATTTACGAAATTTTGGTTGGTTTATCGCTCAACTCGCCGGGGCAGTCAGCCGAAGCGTTTCGCGGTTGGACGAATACACACGAAGCATTTTTGATGGACCCGAATAATAAACGCTTAGAGCACGTTGGTTGGTCGACGACGCGAATGAATGATAATGAGATTGGATTGTCCTACCTTTTCGATATCGAAAAAGGTCTAGAAGGCTGCAAGTTTATGGTTCGCGCACCCGGAACTGTAGTGGAACAGACGGTCGAATTCGCTTTAGAAGATGTGCTGCTGCCATGATGGAATTGGATTGGGATCCCGAGGTGGAAGCCCCTGCCACGATTGCCATTATCGGTGCGGGCCCAGTTGGTATTGAGGCGGCGATCTATGCGCGGTTTCTTGGCTATTTTGTTTCGATTTTTGAACAGCGACGTGTAGCTCATCGCATGCTGGATTGGCACAATCGACCGCTGGATGTCACGGTTGAGGAATGCACGACCTCGATGGGGCATGCTGCGCTCGCAGCGCAGAATCCAGAATACGTACCGAGAAACTCGAACGACGTGTTCACTGGTAAGACGTTTGCAGAAGAGTATTTACTGCCGCTTGCAAAGACTGACTTGCTGTTTGATGACATCCATTTCTTAAGCCCTGTTTCGGATGTTTCTCGTTATCGCACTTTTGTTTCAGATGTGATCGAGCGGCAAGAGCGATGCAACGATGAATTTCGAATCCTGGTCGACGGTCGTCACCGAGGGCCATGGGTTTCGCGCGCGGATGTGGTGATTGATTGTCGAGGGGAAAGTCAGAAAATTTCTGGAATGGGGCCGGGAGGCGGACTTGCGATCGGCGAGACTTTCCTTCGCGACTCGTTTCTTTTGCACACGCCGCTGGACCGTAAATTCGAATCCAAGTCGGTTCTTGGTAAACATGTATGTCTTGTAGGCCAATCGGTTCGAGCGGGACAATTTGCAATCGAATATTTGCAGCAGTTCGGCAACGAGAGAAGCAGTCGATTGACCTGGATGATTCGCCCGGATAGGCGACATGACAGCCTCGTCATCGAAAAGGCATTGAATGCAATACGCGGAACGCACTCCGGAAATATTGTCGTTCTCGAATCGCTAGGCGTCGAGCTGATTCAGCGAAATGAATTGGGGCAATATCTCTTGAAATTTTTACGGGACGATGACTCGACAGTCGAAATGCAATGCGATGCGATCGTTTCGTTGACAAGCGGCCGATCGTGCACGCTCTCAAGTGAATTGCGTCGAGAACAATTGATGCACATTGAAGATGGTCGTTCCTTTATAGCGAGCGAACCCGGCTTCTATGTTTTACGGGGAGGAAATATCGAAGAGGGAGCTGGAGTGGGATTATCGGATGCTTTTCGAAGAATCAAGGAACTGTTTGCGATGTTGGCTGGCAGGCAAGAACTTGATCTCTACGATATCATCGCAAAAGCTCCGAGCTGACCAAGGTCTTTCAATGCCCGGGGCTAGCGCGGATTATTCACGGGGGTTTTATTGATCAGCCGAAGGGCGCTAGCCCACGGTTATGGTCGCAATGACAACCGTGGGCTAGCGCCCTACGGCTAATGAATAATCCAGGCTATCGCCATTCGGTTTATTTTTCGGGATGAAAACGATGAATTTTGATGCAGTGATTTTCGATCTTGACGGAACTTTAATCGACTCGCTTGAAGACATAGCCACGGCGGCAAACTTGGTTTTCTCGGATTTGAACAAGCCAACTTATCCAATTGCGGACTACAAGGAGCTGGGGGGAGATGGTTTGGCTGTTCTTTTTCAGCGAGCGCTGCCTGAATGCGAGGGACAGCCGGAGCTAAAAGAAGACTGCATGCGACGTTTTGACGTCGCTTACTCAGATTGTTGGAATAGTCGGTCCAAACCCTACGATGGGATTGAAGACCTTTTGAAAATCCTGAATGAACGATCGGTGAGCTTGTCGGTTCTATCGAATAAAGCGGACGCATTCACCAAGCGTTGTGTTCATTACTACTTTGAATCTGTGCGGTTTGAACAAGTTTTAGGCCAAACAGAACGCTTTCCACGCAAGCCAGACCCTGCAAGTGCAAAATGGTTAGCGACACAATTGGGAGTACGTGTCGATCGTATCGCTTATGTGGGTGATACGAACACCGACATGAAAACTGCTTTGGGAGGTGGGTTTTATGCGATTGGAGTCACATGGGGATTTCGTCCCGAGAGTGAGCTCCGCGCCGCAGGTGCAATGCAGATCTGCAACGATGTGGGTCAGTTGGCCGATTGCTTGCTTGGCTCTGGACGAAGAACTTAGTTTTTTTCGTTCTCTTGATGGACCGAGTCCAAATGCGCAGGAAGCCATGAAACCAGCCAGTCCAAGTGCACGTACCTCCGACCAATCCAAACAGCAAGAGTTTGAGATAATTAAGCGCCGGATGCATCAACGGCTAGTCGACAAAATCGACTTGTCCAGAGTGGGGGATCTCAAGGGCGAGTCCTTTCGGCGAGAGATACGTTTAGTCGTTGAGCATTTATGCGATAGCGAAAACACGTTTCTCAATCGTTCGGAGCGGGATAAACTCGTCGACGAAGTGCTCGACGAAACGTTGGGACTCGGTCCGCTTGAGTTTTTGCTTAAGGACCCATCGATCAGCGATATATTGATTAATGGACCCAAGAACATCTTCGTTGAGCGCCGCGGTCAACTTGAGAAGACCGATGTTGAATTTCGCGATAACGCACACTTGATGCAAATCATCGATCGCATCGTATCCAAGGTTGGACGCCGAGTCGATGAAACAAGTCCCATGGTGGACGCACGACTGGAGGATGGTTCGCGCGTCAATGCGATCATTCCCCCGCTTGCGCTGGATGGTGCCTGCGTATCGATTCGTAGATTTGGTTCCAATCCCGTCAAACTGGAAGGATTGCTTAACTTTAAAGCGTTCACGCCAGAGATGGTTATGTTGCTAGAGGGTTGCATCAAGGCACGGTTGAATATCATTATTAGCGGAGGAACTGGCTCCGGAAAAACGACGTTGCTCAATACGTTGAGCAGTTTCATTCAGAACGATCAACGCGTGGTGACCATCGAAGACGCTGCGGAACTTCAGTTACAGCAAGAACACGTCGTCCGGCTTGAAACTCGTCCGTCCAACATCGAAGGAACGGGTGCGGTCACCGCAACCGATCTAGTTCGTAACGCGTTACGAATGCGTCCAGAGCGAATCATCATTGGTGAATGTCGAGGTGGCGAAACACTGGACATGTTGCAAGCCATGAATACCGGTCACGATGGTTCGATGACCACGGTACACTCCAATTCACCGCGAGATGCGATCGCGAGACTGGAGACACTCGTCATGATGGCAGGTTATGATTTGCCAATCAAGGCGATTCGGCAACAAGTTGCGGGAGCGGTCGACGTAATTATCCAGGCCAATCGGTTGCAAGGTGGGCCGCGTCGCGTAATGAATATCACTGAGGTACAGGGCATGGAGCAGGACACAGTCGTTCTGCAAGACATTTACCGCTTCGTTCAAGAGGGTGTGGATGAAAATGGGAAAGCACACGGCTATTTTGAGGCAACTGGTGTCCGACCATCGTTTATGCCGCGCTTAGAAGCGGCTGGTATTCGATTGCCAGCCAGTGCTTTCCGCCAACGGATCATGATGAGGGCATAGAACGATGAACGTTTTAATCATTGCCGCTTCGGTCGGAATTTGCGTTGCGGCAATCATTGGTGCTGTTGCCGTAATGGTCCGCGGAGACGATACATCGATAGCCGAGGAGCGTTTGTCCACGTTGACCGCAACGAGTCGAAAAGATGGTCAAAGTGTCGATGCTGATTTGTTGACGCTGCGAAATCCATTGGAGGGTACGGCCAACTTCGTTGAGGACTGGATGAATCGCCAGTTCAACATGAAAGTCATGTTGGAGCAAGCCGGAATCAAGATGCCACTCAGCAAGTTCTCGCTGCTTTGCATGGGAATGGCAGGTGTTGGGACTATTGGCTGTTTGTTTGCTCCGATCCCTTACTTTATTGCCCCGATTGCGGGTGCCATTTTGTTTTTCTTGCCCTTCTTCTGGGTCAGTATCATGAAGAAAAAACGGATTAACAAATTTAACATGCAGCTTCCAGAGGCACTAGAGATGTTGAGCCGGTCATTGCGTGCAGGACATTCATTGGGAGCGGGTTTCGGATTGATTGCAGATGAAATGCCGGATCCACTTGCTCGCGAATTTCGAAGGTGCTTTGACGAGCAAAACTTTGGTGTTTCGCTTGAACAGACGCTCGAATCGATGACAAAGCGGATACCCAATTTGGACCTTCGGTTTTTTGCAACTGCGGTCATCCTACAACGTCAAACAGGCGGCGACTTGGCTGAAATATTAGACAAAATCGGGAGCCTAGTTCGCGCTCGATTTCGGTTGGCAGGCGCAATTCAAGCGTTGACAGGCGAAGGTCGACTTTCTGGGATTGTGTTGTTGGCTTTGCCTCCCGGGTTATTCGTTGCGATGATGTTTTTGAATAAAGAATACGTGATGAAGTTATTTACGGATCCAATGGGACAGTGGTTGCTGGGAGGCGCGATTGTCATGCAGTTCCTGGGCGCGCTCGTCATTCGTAAGATCATCGATATCAAAGTGTAACCAGAATTGCGAACCGAGAATTGAAATCGACCGGATAAACACACTCCCTTGCACCCCTATAGTCGCTTCCCCTTAAACTTTTCCTCGCAGGAATGCACACCATGTATGTCTTGGCTGCCATCGACCTCAGGCTAATCGTTGCCATTACTGTCTTTTTGGCGGTGGTGTCGTTTATTTGGTTTGCGATGGACTTCTTCAATCGAAGTGAGAATGCCAACGCTGAGAATCGCCTCGACTTGATGAATGTGTCAATGCGGAAAGGTAGTGATTCCAAAGAGTCCAAGAAAGATATGCTGGCAAGAGTTTTCGAGCAAGCCTCGCCTGCTGTTGCAAAACATTTGCAACCCAAGAACGTAGCGGAAGTTGGGAAGCTCAAATCGCGACTATCCGAGGCTGGGTTCCGTACCGAGGGAGCAAGCGGAGTATTTCTGTCGTTGAAGGCATTGGCAGCACTCGGTGGGGTGTTTCTTGCCGGAGGGTTTACGGCAGTGACACTTGGCCTCGGGACTCCCGTTTTGCTCAGAGCGGTACTTGGTGGCGGTATCGCATTTTTTTTGCCTGAGTTGGTCTTGGATTTCCTCCGCTCGAGCCGAAAGAAGCAGATTACGCTAGGACTGCCTGACGCATTGGACTTGCTCGTCGTAAGCGTTGAGGCCGGATTGGGCTTGGATCAAGGCATTAAGAAGGTGTCAGACGAAATGCAGACATCGTACCGAGTTCTTTCGGATGAGTTGCAGTTGAGCACGTTGCATCTGCAAATGGGACGCGCGCGAGGCAGTGTGTTACAGGACCTGGGCAACCGAACGGGTGTTGAGGACCTTAGAACGCTTGCCTCGCTGCTCATACAGGCAGACAAATTTGGTTCTGGAGTAGCACAAGCGCTGCGAGTTCAGAGCGAGTCGATGCGGATCAAACGGCAACAGATCGCCGAAGAAAAGGCGGCGAAAACGGCGGTGAAACTAATTTTCCCATTGGTTTTGTTCATATTTCCTGGCGTGTTTGTAGTTCTCGTCGGGCCTGCGGCAATCCAAATGGCCAGAGAAATGTTTCCCGCGATGCAGGGTAAATAGTCTGGAAGAGAGCGAAGAGAGGTGCTGGACGACCTCCTCGGTTTCCGTGCCCTCTTCGTTGGGCTGTTCATTGATGGCCCGAGGTAATGTCATCTCGCCCTCCCCGAACAACAGCTACACGTTTACCAAGCACGCGTCGGCAAACCTACTCGGTCAAGTCTCACTCATGCGGACCTTCGTCAATTCACCGGCGACTTGGAACGCTTTTATCATCCGCTCACAGGCATACTGGCTGATTGATGCCATCGCATCCTGCTTCGGTAGCGAACTATTGAATGCGGCAAAAAATCGTGACTATCGATTGCAATCACTTCAATTCTGGCGGCTTGACGTTACCGATCGCTCAGCGGTTTTAACCGCCAATGCGGATGTTGGCGAGGAACCATTCATTCGTCAGGAAATTCCATACACCGATTTCCCACTTGACTATTTCGAGATCTGGGCAGGGTTCGACGGCAATCGATGATCAGCGTCCTTTTGTTGCAATTCAAGATGCGCTGGCATCAGCAAATCAAGTTGCCTTTGCGAAAGTTGTTCTGCACCAAACTGAATACATTGTCGCGATTAAGCCCTTCTGCCGTCTTATGCAGACACAGCCGACAAAAGTCAAAGTAGTAGGCACATTCCATGTGCCGTCCACCTAGAATTCCATTAAATGCTGACGAGCGGACGGCACGGCGGAGCGTGCCTGCTACTTTTGTCGGTTGTGTC
>JAYVBW010000728.1:0-3635 GCA_043750255.1 Pirellula sp. | reverse complement strand
CCGAGGTAAACGTTGACGACAATCGAAAACAGCAACAACGAAGGAAGCAGCTTTTCTTTTGTAAGAGGCTGATCGTCGAATACTTCATTGGTAGGGTTGATAGGATTCGCGACAGTCCGGCCGGGAATGGGGACGCCTGCAAAATTTGAACTCGGTGCCATTGGATAAGGGATTGTGGATGAATAGGGGTTTGCCTGTTGCGTTACCGGAGCACCGTATTGCTGCGTTTGGGCTAGAGATGGCGAGTTGCTTGGGTAAAAGGGCTGTTGAGCAATCGAACCGTCATTGTAACTTGGTGCACCAGCGGCAGGATTGGTATTATAAGCAAGTGGAGTGTAGGGTGGGCTGTTGTTGGTACCAGAAGCATAATTGCCTTGGGTGGCATAATTGCCCTGGGTGGGATAGTTGTTGCCCTGGGTAGGAAAGTTGTTGCCTTGGGTGGGAAAGTTGTTGCCCTGGGTGGATGGATAAACACTAGTTGGGTATCCAGAGGCACCAGAAGTTGTGGGATTGGATTGCAAGAAACTAAGGGGTTGCGATTTGGTTTGGGCGGGCTGGAATCCGTCGCGGGTCGAGGATGTTGTGGCACCAAAGGAGGGCACTTCGTTGCGTGACCCTGTTGCGCCCCCGGAGGCAGGTAGTACGGTTGGAAAACGTTGCGGATCGATCGGAACCGTCGAACGGCTGTCCAAGTTGGCGATGTGCGGCAAATTTCCAGTTGATCGGCCATCGCTAAACGATTGCGGGTTGGGTGGGTTGCGTTCGACGGGCCCACTCCCGATTCGGACAATAACTCTTTCAATTCGATTTCGAATCCCATCCGGTACGTCAGCAGGAAGCTCTTGCCCTTGCGGTCCTTTAGCGAATGCAGCGATGGCTTCGGGAGCAATTTGAATGATCATGCAAAACTTGCCGTCGTGGATGTCCGTTCCCCAGCCAATGGCACATTGCGAGCCAGCCGAGTCGGTAGGCAAAATAGGAGCGGGTACAGGTATGCCTGTAGGGAATCCGGAGGCCGAACCGTTTCGATTTGAATCGGGCAAAACATCGCCACGAGGGATTTGCAACATCATCGAAATGAGCAGCAGAAATAGTTGTCCGTTCATTCTTCAGCCTCTTTGGCGACGCTCCCAGGAGTAATTCGTCCGTTCAAACTGCTTGCTCTCGTGGCAATGACTTGGCAATGATAGAGGAACTAGCCGAACGACGTAAATAGAAATCAAGAGGTCAAATGGGCAAAAAAAGTGTGAGACGGGGGGCTGGGTGTTTTTTGCGAGCATGATTGGAGAAAAAAGCCCGACTTTTTTCTTTAAGGGAGAGAATTCGGCGATTTTTTAGTTCGATGGAACTTCTTTAAGCAATACAGCTCTAAAAACGCACATTAACGGAAAAACTGTTAGGGACGGCAAATTCACGCGAAGTCTGGGCTGAATGGGTAATTTAGTCCGGATAGGTAGAAAGTGGATTGAAATCAGAACGATTGCCAAGTACCCTCACAGTACGGGAGTTTGCAGGGGCTAATTTGTCCTTCCGAATTTTCTTTCCAAAGCTTTACCTTTCTTGATTTTTACGGTGGAAAAATCGATGTCCGTTTCGCAAATACGCCAGACTCGCAAATCTACGACGGGAATTCGCAGCGAAAAGTCTGCCAAACAGGGATGGATGAAGCGAATGCTTCGTCTTGAGACGCTTGAACAGCGTCAATTAATGGCCGCCGATATGATGCCATTCCATAACTATTTGTACGCAAACGACGTGAATGGCGACTTTGCTATCACTCCGCTGGATGCTTTGGTGGTCATCAACAAGTTGAACACGACAGGGTCAGGGCCGCTTTCTGGTCAGGAATCGCCTTCAAATCGTTCTGCGCTTTATGACGTAGATGGAGACAACAACTTATCGCCCTTGGACGCGTTGACTGTGATCAACGCTCTGAACAACGGAGAGGGATTAGGCGAATTGGCTGAAATCCGGTACCAGTTTTTTTCCGTGAACGCGGATGGTACGGCTGGCACACAATTGCCGGATCCAAATCCGAATAATTTGATTCCCGAAGCAACTATTGGGACGGGTGAAAGGGTTATTGTTAGAACGCAGATCAAGGATTTACGGACACCGTCGCCCTCAGGTGTGTTTAGCGCCTATCACGATCTATCCTATTCGAACGCCGACAGTTCCACCAATGAGAAACTGCAACTTCAATGGGGGGAGTTCAACCGACTCGATATCCAAAGCAATGTGCGAGGTGGTACATTTACCCTCACTTATGGCGCAGAGACCACGGCACCCATTGCAGTTGCGTTTACTAACGGCATTTACAGCATTAGCGGCACCGCCACCAATATTCGCAACGCGATCCAGGCGTTGCCTTCAGTAGGAACTGGAAACGTAAAGGTAAGTGTCCTCAGTTCCAATTTCAGTTTCGGTATCAATTTTATTGGGGATAGGGCTCGAACCAATTTTGTAGACCCTGTGATTGGATCCAACAATCTGACTGGCGGAAGCGGTGAGGCGGTTACACTTGCTGTTGTAGGTCAAGCGAACCCGAGTCCAACGAACACGGACGTCGCTAAGGTAGCTCGCAACCACAACTTGAGCAACGGTACGTTTATCGATGGGACCGGGCAAGACGTTCCCGTGACCCGATACACGAATGGTCAGGATGGAGTTGCTAAGTCTGACGTTCCAGCGTCGAAGCGAACAGTGACGCTATTGGGTGGATTTTCAAGTTCATCGAACTTTTTGGATCCGTCAGTTGCTTCTCAGTTTTTAAACGTTGTCGACGTTCTCTTTAAAGGGGCTGAAGGAGGGACAATCAATTTTGTAGGCGAAACTTCTCCGCTGCCCACACAAGGGGGCACTTCAAGCGACAACTTGGGCGTAGCGCTGTTCGGTGCTAGAGCTGTTTACTTAACTGCTGCCGAAATGATTCTACCGACAGCAACGCTAACGATTATTGGGAGACTGAATGCAGTCACCGATACCACGACCGTGGCTGAGGATTCGGGCCTGACATCCATCAACGTCATTCAAAATGATATCGATCGATCCCGAACTTCAATAGGAGTTAGTGCAGTGACGCAACCGAGTGTCGGCGGCACGGTCAGTTTTGTGAACGGTGGACCGAATGTTTCGTTTACACCAACTCCTGATTACTTTGGCAAGGTTGTTTTTACTTACACGATTCGGAACAACGCCGCACCAACGGCGGATACTGCAGTTGGTACCGTTTCGATCACCGTAACGCCCGTCAATGATGCTCCGGTTGCATTCAACGATACCGGGGATGCACGATTCGTAGTCTCGGGCATAGCTTCTGCAAACCCCTTGGCTGTTATGCAAAATGACAATGCTGGTCCACTTGAGTTAAGTGACACGATCACCATCGTCTCGGTAACGGCTCCCACTATCGGAACCGCGAAGGTGCAAGAGGATGGAAAAGCAGTACTATTTACGCCTCCAACGGGTCAGTTTAATACCACTTCAACTTTTTCGTACACCATTCGGGACTCGGGTGGACTTACCTCAACAGCGAATGTCGAAGTCTTCATCATTCCGCCGGTTTTGCCGTTCGCTCTAACTGACTCGGCGAGCATCCCCGAAGATTCAGGTGCGTTCACTCTCGATGTGATCGC
>JAYVBW010000727.1:0-6672 GCA_043750255.1 Pirellula sp. | reverse complement strand
CCGAAGGTGCCCTCGCCAAGTTAGACTCCGGCGACGTTGCGATCCAACCTGGCAAACCCGATGAAAGCAAACTCGTTCAGCGAATTCTCGCCACCGACGACGAAATCATGCCACCGCATGAATCTGGCAAGCGACTCACCGACATTCAAAAGGGAATTCTCAAGTCCTGGGTCGAGCAAGGTGCTCGTTACGACAAGCATTGGGCCTTCGTTGCCCCCAAAAAGACCTTATTCCCAAAGAGTGCTCCAAACGGTGACGGAGCTATTGAGAATTTTATCGACAGCTTCATCCTAGAGAGACTCTCCAAGGAAGGGATTTTACCGTCACCAGAAGCCGATCCCATCACGTTTATTCGTCGCTTGAAACTCGATTTAGTAGGACTACCACCTACGATTTCAGAAGTAGATGAATTTGTCGCTGCATTTCAAAAGAACGCCGAAACGGCTCGCCGTGAATTGATAGACCGTTTCCTTCGAAGCCCCCACTATGGAGAACGTTGGGGCCGATGGTGGCTCGATCAAGCTCGCTACGCAGACAGCAATGGTTACTCAATCGATGCTCCACGTCAAATTTGGAAGTATCGAGACTGGGTCATCGAAGCTCTCAATCGCGATTTACCATTCGACCAATTTACGATCGAACAGCTAGCTGGCGATCTATTGCCTAACGCAACCGATGAACAACGTGTTGCAACCGGGTTCCACCGCAACACGCAAATCAATCAAGAAGGGGGCATTGATCCAGAGCAGTTTCGAATCGATAGCGTCTTTGATCGCGTTGCGACCACAGGAACCGTGTGGCTCGGACTGACCATCGGTTGTGCTCAATGCCATGACCATAAATTCGATCCGATTGAACAAAAGGAATACTATCGATTTTTTGCTTTCTTTAATAATCAAGAGGAACCCAACCTTACCCTCTACGATCCCGAACTCAAAGCGTCCGCTTTAATCGGAGAGCAATTAAAACTGGAATCGTCCATTGGAAAAATAGTCTCGGATGCAGCAGACTCCCTAATCGCCTGGGAGAAATCGCTCACCGAAGAACAAATGAAAGCCCATTCCAAAGAGGTACAAAAAATACTGACCAACGATAAACCGAAACGCACCGCCGCACAAAAACGAAGCCTTTATGCAGTTGGCCCCGGCGCAATGGACGATACTTTCCAAAAGTTTCAACATCGCTCCAAGGAGATAGACAAACTGCTGTCTGGGGGCATAACCACCATGGTCATGAAAGAGCTGCCCACTCCTCGAAAAACAAACTTGTTTATCCAAGGCGATTTCACCCGCCCGGCCGAGGAAGTGACATGCAATACACCGTCCGTATTACCATCCATAGAAAACCCAGCCAGTAAAATCAATCGGCTCGATTTGGCGCGTTGGATCGTCTCACCGAACAACCCGCTGTCCTCGCGAGTCATCGTCAATCGCGTTTGGCAACACTACTTTGGCCGCGGTTTGGTGGAAACAGAAAACGATTTTGGACTGCAAGGTTCGCCACCCAGCCATCCTGAATTGCTGGACTCTTTGGCCGTTGAGTTTATAGAACGTGGCTGGAGCCTCAAGGAACTACATAGGTTGATCGTAAACTCCAGGACTTATCAACAATCGTCCGTAGATCGGGCGGATTTGCGAGAGAAAGATCGTGGCAACTTTTTGCTTGCCCGGCAGCGACGCTTGCGACTAGAAGGGGAAATCGTGCGTGATGTTGAACTTGCAGCCTGCGGGCTATTGTCGTCGAAAATAGGAGGACCACCGGTCTATCCACCGATACCCAGCGGGGTGATGGGCCAAGGTCAAGTCAAGCGAGAATGGAAAGTCAGTTCTGGAGAGGATCGATACCGACGCGGACTCTACACGTTTATCTATCGCGCCACGCCACCGCCGTTCCTCAACGTCTTTGATGCTCCGGATGGATTTAGCACGTGCACTCGCCGTGTCCGCAGCAACACACCCCTCCAAGCCTTAACACTTATGAATGATGCCGGTTTTTTCGAGTTCGCCACTGCATTGGAAAAGATCATTCAGGACGACGGTATTGAGGTCGCATTCCGACGTTGTGCATCCCGACATCCAAGCCTTGATGAACTCGCGATTTTAAAAGATCTTGATTCGTTGAGCGCGGCACGCGTGTTGCTCAATTTGGATGAGACCGTTACTCGTGAATAATGAAAACCACATTAAAACATGAATAGCCAAAAGTTTTTACAGCAGCAAACGCGTCGTCACTTCTTCAATCAGTGTGGCGTCGGTGTCGGCTCCATGGCGCTGGCCAATCTCATTTCAGATTCTTCCGAAGCTGCCTCGCCGGAAGCTACCTCGCTGGAAACGCCGCGAAACCCGCTTGCTCCCAAGCCTACACACTTTCCGGCTCGAGCTAAGCGAGTTATCTACATGTTTATGGCTGGCGGTCCGTCGCAGCTTGACATGTTCGAGCATAAGCCGATGTTGAATCAGCTCAACGGACAGCCAATACCCAACAGTTATCTGGAGGGAAAACGTTTTGCCTTTATGGACAGCAGCCACCGTATCAATCTGCTTGGCTCACGGCGACCGTTTCAACAGTACGGCGAGTGCGGTGCATGGGTTAGTGATTTGCTACCGCACACTGCCCGCATTGTTGACGAGTTAACTTTTATCCGCACGTGTAAGACGGACCTGTTCAATCACGCGCCAGCCAAACTCTTTATGAACACCGGCACCGGTCAGTTCGGACGGCCAAGTCTCGGTTCATGGTTAACGTACGGGTTGGGAAGTGAATGCGAAGACCTGCCTGGCTTCGTCGTTCTTCAAAGTGGTCCCCGCGGTCCGCGTGGTGGCTCCATTCTCTGGGGGAGCGGCATGTTGCCTTCAACCTACCAAGGAGTTCCGCTGCGCAATCAAGGGGAACCGATTCTGAATTTAACCACTCCGGAATCTGTAAGTGATAGTCAGCAAGTACGAGTTCTCGACGCGGTTCGCCAATTGAATGCAAAGCGACTTGCCGAAACCGGCGACGATGAAATTGCAACCCGCATCAATGCATACGAGATGGCGTATCGGATGCAAACCAGTGCGCCAGAATTGATGGACACAAGTGGTGAGAGCAAAGAAACGCTCGATCTGTATGGTATCAAGGATCCCAAGGAAGCAAGCTTTGCTCGCAATTGTTTGCTAGCGCGGCGGCTCATTGAACGAGGAGTGCGCTTTGTCCAACTTTACCATACCAACTGGGACCATCACGGAGGCCCCACCGAAAATCTCGAAGAGCATTTGCCTTTGATCAGCCGGGAGATCGATCAATCGGGCGCCGCACTTGTTCTCGACTTGCAGCGGCGAGGATTGCTCGAGGATACGATCGTGGTGTGGGGTGGCGAATTTGGCCGAACACCGATGGGCGAAGTTCGCGAGTCGACCGGCCGCAACCACCATATCGATGCATTTACGATGTGGTTCGCCGGCGGTGGTTTTAAGCGAGGTTTTAGTTTCGGCGAAACGGACGAGTTTGGCTTCGGACCGATCGATCATTCGGTTCATGTTCGCGACATTCACGCGACACTGCTCCACCAGTTGGGACTTCATCACGAACGCCTGAGCATCCGCTCGCAGGGCCTCGATTTTCGCTTAACAGGCGTCCAGCCAGCCAAAGTCGTACAAGAAGTGCTCGGCTAGTAACGTCTCAAAGCCCAAAATGGAGGTAGGGAAATTAGAGCGATCCCCTATTTTCCTACCTCTTTTTTATTGGGAGGCAACAGCTTTAACTTTGCCGGCTGGGTAAGAGATGCAGTGGCTCGAAAAACTTTTGAAGTTTTGGCTAAAGTTGGTCGATATGACTCGCTCGCACGAAAGCGAACGACTTGGGGGGTCCAAGTCGACTACTACGGATGGCGGTTTCTCACTTTTGGGGAGGTCGCGACCTATGTCTATCGAGTTTTTGAATACTGTGATTGGTTGTTTGTTCTTTGGAGTATGGCTAATTGTCGGCCATATCATGACGGTGGATTATTTTTAGTAACTGATTGACGGTCGCAACGACTGGGAATCTACTTAGTCGTTCCGTTCCTGAACTTTGTTGCTCTTACGCTTGACTGATCCCATCTCGATGGCCACCGAAATCCGCCTGCCTAAAATCAAGTTCTGCGGCTTGACCAGGACAGAGGACGTCTTAGCGGCCATCGAATGCGGGGCGGACGCCATCGGCTTGAATTTTTACAAGCCAAGCCCTCGCTACGTTTCGCCCGAGACTGCTAGGGGTTTGAGCCATGCTGCCGAAAAGCTCGTATTGCGAGTCGGCGTTTTCGTAAACGCGTCGCCAACCGAGGTCGATGCGGTTCTTGCCGTTTGCCAGCTCGATTGTATTCAGTTTCATGGTGACGAGACACCTGAATGGATAGACTCGGCAGAGGTCTTCCCGTCCTTAAAATCGCTATTGTTTATCAAAGCCGTCTGTTGGCGTGACATAGAAGAAGACAGACAAAAGGTTTTGGCTTGGACGCGAAGAAATCATCCTCGCTTGCTTGGATTTTTGGTGGACGCTTATGACCCTGTTCAACGCGGTGGAACAGGCAAGATAGCTCGTTGGGATTTGCTTTTCCCACGACCGGAAAAATTCCTAAATACATCGATTTTGCTGGCTGGCGGTCTGACACCCGAGAATATTTCCCAAGCGATTGAAATTGCAAAGCCAGATGGGGTGGACCTCGCGTCAGGAATCGAGTCCGCGCCAGGAATCAAAGATCACTCAAAAATGCAAGTAATTGCAGCGGTTGCCAGAAAAATGTTTCGCAAAATTTCTTAGGACTGGCTGCTAGCCTATCTTGACTGTTCTCTGACAGGCGAGCAGCCTGTTCTTCGGTGCCGATGGGCATTTTGGGAAAACCTTGCTAAACTTACGGGCTTGAAATTGGGGCCTAGTCGCAAACGGAATGGCTTGAGTCCCCGCCGTGGTGCTGCACTAGATCAATTGATCCCGTGCAACACTTCGCTTTTCGTACCTTTGAACAATTCGAATCGGTTTGCCCATGAGTTTGGACCAATACAGTTTCTGCCCTTGCGGCAACGGAAAGAAGATCAAGTTCTGCAAATGCAATGAGCATTTTCCAGAGATGCAAATTATCCATCGCATGATCGCCGGCGAACAAAATGTCGCGGCCCTGGATCGCATCAACGTCAATCTAAAGACGCTGCCGTCCGAACCATGGCTTCTGGCGATGAAATCGGAACTCCTGCTTCAATTGGGCGAACTGGAATCGCTAGAGGAAACCTCCGCCAAATTCATACGGCTCCAACCCGACAATCCACTCGCCAAACTCTACCGATCGCTGGTAGCAGTCGTTCGCGGCAACACGGAAGAGGGGGCAACACTGTTGTTGCAAGCCATCTCGGATGCCACCGAAGCATTGCCCCCATTGACGGCTACCGTCGCGATGAATCTTATGGAGTCGATGGGCCAACGAGGCATGATCTTGCCAGCGTTGCTCCACTGCGAAATGCTGCTCGATATGGGTGGAGACATGGTTCGCGTCGCGTCAAGTGCGTACGACTCGCTCATTTCGCATTCCAACTCAAACACGCTTTCGCGAGAATCGCTCCCCTCTCCGATCGAAGCTGAGGATGCACCCTACGCGGAACGTTTAGCCGAAGCCAATGCTTTAGTCGGCTCCTACCGCATTTCGACCGCCAAAACCAAACTCGAGTCGATGCAACGTGAATTCGGAGCTCAAGCTCCGATCCTCCAGGTGCTGCTGTATTGCCAACTGATGCTGACCGACGTTGAATCGGCTGGAATAACCTGTCGCAAGATCGCCGACATCGCTTCGTTACCTCAACCGCAACGAATCTACTACCAAGCTCTCGGTTACGATTTGGCTCCTAAAGCGAACGGGGTTGCTGTCAACGAAGAACTCTGCCAGTACGTGATTGAGGATACCGAATTCGAACAAAAACTACAGGAGAATAAGCACCTGTTGCCGATCGCGGTCGATCAACTCAAAGGCTTGCTCGACGCATTTTTGAGCGAAGAAGTACCACCCAAACTTGCATTTGTCTGCATCGAACCAGTGCTTCAAGAACAGTTTGGCGAGCTGGATGCAGCCCGCAGCGGAAGCTGGATGGCTTACTATGGAAAGCAGACGGACAAACCGGCTCGATTGATTTCGCTTGAACCACCGATCGGTACGCGTCGAGTGATTCTGGAAACGACAAAGCAGGAACTTGGCATCGGTTCGCTCAGTCGCGAGCTGCTAGAAAAGATGCCGTCCTCCTACTTATCGCAAGTCACCGCTTCTATCATGCTCCGCAAGCAGGTTGCCCCGGAACGTCGGTCGGCTCTCAACGATGCAACGCGCCAGTTGGTGCTCGACGGATTTCTGGACTACCCTCAAGAATGTTTGTCCGGCAAATCTCCTCGCGAAGCGGCTGGCAACGATTCTCTGAAGCTCAAGCTGGCTGCATTGCTATTGCATTGGCAAGGCTCTGGGACATGCTCGCTAACGGACAATCAATTCAAAGAACTCCACCAGCAACTACAACTGCAGGTGCCAAAAATCTCAGCCTCAGAGGATGTTTTCGACTTGGTGGGCGGTGCAAGCTATTTCTGGACCGACTTGAACGATATCGATCCCAACAGTCTGATCCAGTTGATGCAGTCGGCTTTGACGCGAGGCGTCACTTCGATCTATGAAAACCTAGT
>JAYVBW010000726.1:0-3993 GCA_043750255.1 Pirellula sp. | reverse complement strand
GAGATCAAATGCAACGCAGCGGGCAACAATAGAAAAAGTACGATCGTGAGAATCATTACCCCCGAAGCCGCGTAAATACCAAATTTTCGGATTGGGGTTAGCTCGCTGGCGCAGAGGGATAAGAGACCAAGTGACGTCGTTGTCGAACCAAGCGTAGCAGGTTTCAGCGCATGTATGACCGCCCGTTCGGTCGCCCCCTTCAAGCCGCCGACCTGAACCGCATCCTTGTAATAATTGACGAAATGGACTGCACCCGATATTGCTAGTACATATACCAATGACGGCATCGAAAGGACGATGGCGTCTACGGTTTCGCCTGTTGCCCAAATCATTGCCAGTGAGGCAGCGGCGCTTGTAACTGCACAACCAAAAACGATCAACGTAAGAATAACGCTTCGAAGAGACCACCATGCCAGCCCGAGCCCAATCAGTCCAGAAAACCCTGCAAGTCGAACCAAAGTGCGTTCGCCTTCCTCATCGATCGAAATATTGTCGACGGGAGGGCCACCGAGATGCAGTTGCTCGTCAGGGATTCCGGCCTCCGCTATTAATCGACGAAGAACTCCTGGTGGAACATTTGGTCTAAAAATACGTATTTGACCGTGGCCAAGAATTGGCTTGAGCTTCGCCGTTGTCTCGGGGTCCAGGGAAACAATCACACACGTTTGGCGTCCGTCCGGTCCGAGCACCGAGCCCTTAAGTCGTTCGATCGCTTCTTCGTAAGTAAGTGGGTGCGTCCCATTGGTTAATTGATCGATCAACTGACGGCCAGTCGACACGCCCTTAAAATACTTTTTTGCTTCGATAGCATCGATCTCGGTGGGGTCTGGATTTTGAGGTGCAACCAACGCGGCCAGCTTGGCTATTCGAGGATCGTCCCCTTCGGCACCTAATTCCGGATTCTCCGCCAGCTTGCACCCCTCCCAACTAACCAGAATAAATTGGTCTGACGGGAAGTTCTTTCGAAACCAGGCGAGCTCGCCGGTCTCTGCGAAAGACTTTGGCAGCCAGTCCTCCACTTTGTTCACATTACTTTGAATGGCTTTCGCTGCGCCAAAAAAAACGAACGGTACGCACGCCAAGCTGGCGATGAGGATTAGCCATCCCCAACGGTCGTAAAACGTTTTTCCACCCACTGACGGTTGTTGCACTCTATAGCCTTTCGACTTCTTAGGCACGGGTTTTCCTGAGCCTTGACTGCTATCGCGACTGATTAAGCCAAAGGAGTTTACTAGAACTCACGCGATTTCGACAGTTTGAAAATCTGGGACTTGCAAAAGAAACTGTTGCTAGCTGTTCCGAAAAAAGAAAGTGCATTAGCGTTTCCAACGCACGACCTCCTTCGTTTTGCTAGCTTCAAAATCGCTTCGAAGTCTCCGTCTAGGCTGGTCATCGACTTTTACAAGCGTCACATACTAGGAATTTGGTGCCGATTTTGCCAAAACTTGAGCCAAATGCAATAGAAAGCTTTTCACCGTGTCCGCTGCGAAAATTGTCGCAATTCCGACTAGAAATAAGGATTAGTCAGCTTTCCACAAATCACGCGAGGGAGTATAGTTCAGTTGTTGCTGGTTGTTGAAATTGAGTCTCAACAAAAACAGTGGCTCCATCCGATTTAGAATGGGTCGCGACCGACAGCCAGAAACGATGCGGTTTCACAATTACGAAATCTTTCCAGTCTGTGGTTCCATGATTACCGACTCGGTTCCCCTCCCAATCGAATTTTTGCAACCCGAATCCCACGGCACTATCGTGGAGATGTGCGGTCGGCCGTGTCAAATGCAGCGGTTGGCAGAACTAGGAATTCATCAGGGGTGTAAAGTTCGCATGGTTTGCCGCGGCGAGCCATGCCTAATCTGCATAGAGGGCAGACGTATCAGTTTAAGACTAGATGATTCCGCAGAAATTTTCGTTATCCCAACTGCTGGATAATGACTCTTCTGAAGATTAGTTTGGATGAACTCGGTCAGGGTGAGTCAGCCATTATCGTCGAAATTATTGGCGATGATGTGGTTGCAAGCCGTCTGATGGAAATGGGGCTTATCGAAGACGAGCCTATTTCGATGGTTGGACGCGCTCCCATGGGCGACCCCACTGAGTACGCAGTTCGTGGCTATCGAATAAGCTTGCGCAGAAACGAATCGACTCGAGTCATCGTGCGCAAGGAGTGCTGATGTTGCAGGCCGAATTGACCCAAAAATCTGTGCGCGTTGTCGCTTTGATAGGCAATCCAAACACGGGCAAGAGCAGTTTGTTCAATGCTCTATGTGGCATGAACGCGAGGGTCGGCAACTATCCGGGTGTGACAGTCGAGCAAAAAGTTGGCCGGCTTTCGGGAACAACAAGCCTGATTGATGTTATCGACTTGCCAGGAACCTATTCGCTTGCAGCACGTTCGGCCGACGAGGCGGTTGCAGTCAATGTTTTGTCCGGAGAGTTGCCTGAACAAGCTCGGCCTGAGGTTGCGATCGTCATTCTCGACGCCGCCAATATCGAACGCAATTTTTACCTCTTCAGCCAAATTTACGAACTTGGGTTGCCCGTTATTGTAGTAATGAACATGTGGGACCGATTGACCAGCGAGAGGCTCACTGTCGATTCCGGGTTGTTATCGCAACGCCTTGGTGTGCCTGTTGTTTGCACTTCGGCAAACAAGCGGCAAGGGATTGATCAATTGAGGAAGGCTATCGAACAAACGCTCAGTGCTCCGGCGCCCATGCCGCAGCCTGGGCAACTGGCTCGTGCGATGTTTCCTGCTGCATTTCATCAAGAAGCCAAGCTGCTCACGGAATGGCTCGAAGCCAAAGGTCGCAAACCCTCGACGTATCAAGTCGATCGGCTTTTGATTGATTCGGATGGGCATTTTCAAAAAACGATTTGCCAGTCCGGGCTGTCAGATATTGCTGATAGAATTGACGAAGCCAGAACGCGACTTCAGTCTGCGGGCTGCAAGGTTCCGATGTTTGAGACCAAGGCTAGGTACGCATGGGTGCGAAAACTGATCGACGGCGCAGTAGTGCGACAAGAATCTCGCAGTGCGTCGCCAAGTGATCGGATCGATCGATGGTTGACACATCGTTGGGTAGGAATGCTCGTCTTTGTCTTAATCATGTTTCTCGTTTTTCAATCGATCACGCTGTTTGCAAAACTGCCTATGGACGGCATTCAATGGCTACAGGCACAAGCGAGTAGTGGAATTGAAGCCGTTCTTGGCCCAGGCGCATTACGCAGCTTGATCGTGGACGGCATTCTTGCGGGTGTCGGGGGCGTAATCGTCTTTCTTCCGCAGATTGCAATCCTGTTTTTGTTTATCGCAATTTTAGAAGACTGCGGGTACATGGCTCGCGCAGCTTTTGTCATGGACAAGATCATGACAACGGTTGGGTTGAGCGGGAAATCGTTTTTGCCATTGATGTCCTCGTTTGCATGTGCAGTTCCGGGCATCATGGCAACGCGAACGATCGAAAGCCGCAAGGACCGCATGGTCACTTTGCTCATTGCACCTTTGATGAGTTGTTCGGCGCGTCTACCAGTCTATATCTTGATGGTATCGGCCTTCGTTCCGGCGACTAGTTATGCGGGGGGCTGGATATCGCTGCAAGGCCTTGTGCTGATGCTGATGCAATCGCTAGGTGCCTTGGTGGCGATTCCGGTCGCTTGGATTCTCAAAAGGTTTTTCTTCCCTGGCGAACCGGCAACTTTTTTAATGGAGCTGCACAGCTACAAGTGGCCTTCGTTGATCGTGATCTACCAACGGGTTTGGGAACGCTTGGTTGCATTTGTGGTTCGAGCAGGCACGTTGATTTTTTGCACTTCCATTTTGGTATGGGCCGCAGCCTATTTCCCCGGTGACCATATGTATCTTGACCAATCCGTGGCAACACTCGAACAATTGCATTCGACACGAGCTGAATGGATCGAGAGGCAAGCGCTTCAACAAAAAAGCGACGAGCGTTCAACGATGGAAGCCTCGCTCGCAGAAAACCAAACAGC
>JAYVBW010000725.1:0-3325 GCA_043750255.1 Pirellula sp. | reverse complement strand
CAGTAATATACACAGTGGCGGAGACGAAGCGGCTCAGTCCAACGCACAATCTATGCCTCCGTTCCGCTTCGCTCCAGTTGGCATAGATTGCTATTCGTTGGTGCCTCATGCGAAATCAACAACCCATCTGGAACCAAGATGCACCTCACCGCGGTTTCGACAGGAAAAACAAAACCGCAACTGGAAGGCAACGGCGAATGTTTGGCTTGACGATGTCGCAATCAAAGCATTGCATATAAAACCGGTTCCCGTCACGCTTCGATTGTGATTAGGTCTTTTGCCGTTCGATTGAACTTCGCAGGTTCACGTTCCGTTCGTCGAATCAGAGTGCTCACACTAGTGGCGTCAGATCGCAAAGTCGCTGTAGTCGGCACAATCCCCCCGAGAATTCTGTGAATCTGTTCGCTTTGGAGGCTCTCAGCGAAAACTGCGTGCCATCTTTAGAAGTGAAATTCCACGAACATTGCCCTTCCCGAAAATCTCACTCGTTTTTTTTAAACGAGTAACACCAACCATGAATCAGATGTTGACCCAAATTGGATGGAGTTCCGCAATCCTGATGTGCCTATTACAGGGAACCACGTCTGCGCAATCCGTTATCAATCGCTCTCTTGCTGCTGCTGACAAACAGGGAGTACTCGAACCGTACAAAGATATCGAGGTCGCGACTGCGGAAATGGGTGTCGTACGCGAACTCTTCGTCAAGCCTGGAGATGTGATTGAGGAAAAGGCGGCGATCGGGCGACTTGATAACGAGCAACAACGGTTCTTAGTACATGAAGCTGAATTGGATGCGAGTGCATTAGGAATGCTCGAAACCGCTCGGCGTGAAGTTGATTTCAATATCCGTCGGGTCGAAGAAACGTCCAAATCCGTCGCCGCTGGCAAATCCAGTATCAAAGAACTCGAACGGTACAAACTGGATTTAAATATCTCTAAAGCGAAATTACAGGCACAGGAAGAGGCGAAACTGATTTCGCATGCAAGGCTTGAAAAAGCACAGTTGATGTTGCAGGAACGCACTATTCGATCACCGCATCGTGGTACGGTGGTCACAGTCTATCGCGACGTGGGGGAATACATAGCGGGAAATTCACCAGCGATCATTCGCTTGGTTGACACATCTAAACTGCGAGCCCGTTTTTACTTGTCCGACGAAGCTGCTCAGCGCTTTCGCAAGACTGGGTACGCCGAAATTCGACTTGCGAACCACGTCGTCGTACGGGCTGAGATAGAGTTCGTGGCTCCATTTGCGATTGCGGACGGACATGTCATCGAAATGACTGTCATTATTGAAAATGAAGATGGCCTTATCCGATCATCGAGTTGCGAATTAGTTCAATCCTAGATCGAAAAATAGCGTTATGAACAACAGCGACATCATTCCAATCAACCCCCGTTCTTCAAATCGCCCGTCGGTCGCTGGTGATCATGGGCCGGACTATAGTCAAAGTATGTTCGAGGTTGCTGAATCCGTTCAACAGTTATTCTCAGTTGTGTTGAATCCGGACCCGATTAATAGCGAGGAATCGCGAGCTTCTGTGACCAGCGGAGATACTGAGGAGAAAGCGGAGAAAGGGGTATTAGCCGTCCAGGAAACCGCAATACCTGCGTTCGATATCCTGGCGAACACTTTCATGCAATCCGTCGTAAACTACATTGCCGGAGTGAGTGGACTCTCGATCGGACTGCTTGTGACATCGAAATCAGGCATAGTCGTCCAGTCAGCTCATAGCGGATGGGATTCGAGCGACTTCCGAATCCAAAGCCGAGTTTTGGCCAAGATCGCAAAGGAGTGTGTTTGGCGCATGGAGCCGCGATTCTCCACGGATGCATTTGGGGGCGGTGAAAATGAGTCCGGAGCTCCCGATAATTGGGATGGCGTCTCGAACACCCAAGTAGTCGACGCTACCACCGAACGAGTTGCGGCAAGCGTTTGCCTCAGCGAATTGTCAAAGATCATTGGGACACCACTCTTCGCTATCCCATATCATCTCAAAGAGTCATCTGGCTTTGCTGTGTTTCTTTGCGAAGCAACCCCGTGCGTCGAGAATGGGATAGTTAAGTTTTTTTCTGGGGCGAGTCAAATATGGCTTGGCATGTCATCGTTGGAGAGTTTAGTTCGGCAGTTGGACACGTGGCTGATTGTTCGACGATGCAGTTGGTTCGCTCGAATAGTGAGTGTGGTGGAATCGATTCGTTCGAACCCCCGATGGTGGATGATGCCAATTGGACTTTTGTGCGGTGCATTGCTTGCACCGATACCTTACTTTCCACGTCGAGATTGTGTCTTCGAACCCGAAACGAAGCAGTATTTGTCTAGCCCTGTGCAAGGAAGGATTGCTAGTTGTGAAGTTCGACCTGGAGATCATGTGGAAAAAGGACAGCTCATGGCACGCATCGATGATGATCAGTTGCAACGAGATCTAGCGATGGCCCAGGGAGAATACGACAGTGCACTTAAAAAACGAGATTCCGCATTGGCAACACGGGCCATCGGAAGCGCTGGTCTTGCCAAAATTGAGATGAATCAGGCAAGTCGAAAAATGGAAAGCATCCAGGATCAATTGCGTCGACTTGAGATTCGAGCGACCACTAACGGGATTGTAGTCCAGGGAGACTGGCAACGTAATATCGGAATGCCACTGACGTTGGGTCAGAGTCTCTTTGAAGTGGCGGAATTGAAATCCATGACTGCTGAACTGCGTCTACGCTCCTCTGATCTCGCGCAGATCAACGTCGGTGACGAGGTCAGTGTGCGAAGCGATGCCTCAGGAATTGCAACCTTTCGTGGCAAAATTAGTCGCATCGAACCCCGAGCGACCGTGATCGATGAAGCCGCAGTCTTCATTGCCGATGTAATCATTCATGATCCTGAGCTGCAGCTTAGGCCCGGTATGAAGGCTTCCGCCCAAATCAACGCAGGCTGGCGAACTTTAGGCTGGTATTTGTTTAATCGCCCGTACCGTTGGATTGCAAACCAATGGATTTGGTAATTCGCAGTTTTATTCAATTCCTATTCTCCCCCTAGCGTAATCATGTCCGGTCCAAAACATCGCATACGACCCGAACTTTGTTTTTCGCCAGCACGCTCTGGTGACGAAGTCTACTACGTCGTTGAGGACCGAATAAGCCATCGGTTTTGGAAAATTGGCTTGCTGGAATATGAGGTCTGTTCCGCGCTGAACGGAGAGCGTTCGATTGCGAGCGCGACCGCTTTGTTGGCGCAAAGAAGCAAAATGGGCGCGGCAGCAGGAGTCGAAAAATTGAGGGTGATAGGCTCTTGGCTATCGCATATTGGATTGGTTGAGACTATCGGTCGCGA
>JAYVBW010000724.1:0-9348 GCA_043750255.1 Pirellula sp. | reverse complement strand
AATCGGGGTGACTATGCGCAACCAACCGACAAGGTGCAGCCGGGAACGCTCGCGGTGTTGCCAAGTTTCCCTGTGGACGCTACGTCCGATCGACTTGGGTTGGCTAAGTGGTTGACAACACGAGACCATCCGTTGACCGGGCGAGTCGCCGTGAATCGATTTTGGAAGATGCTTTTTGGGTCTGGCCTTGTTAACTCATTGGCTGATTTCGGCTCGCAAGGAGAATGGCCTAGCCACCCTGATCTGCTCGATTGGTTAGCCGTCGATTTTGTTGAAAGCGGTTGGGACACGAAGGCTATCATTAGAAAGATTGTTCTATCGAAGACGTATCGTCAGACATCGGCGACCAAGCCTGAGCTGTTGGAACGCGATCCACAGAATCGGCTACTTGCACGCGGGCCGCGATTTCGACTGCCAGCGGAGTTGATTCGGGACGCAGCCTTGAAAATCAGTGGCCTTTTGGTCCCGCGACTTGGTGGCCCAAGCGTCAATCCGTACTCGCCTGGCGATCTCTGGCGCGAGGTAAGTCATTACGGCAGCTCGCCAGCTACCGCACAAACCTTTGTGCAGGATCACGGCGAAAAGCTCTACCGGCGAAGTTTGTATACCTATTGGAAGCGCACCGCACCGCCACCGAATATGATGGCCTTCGATGCACCCAATCGTGAGGTATGTACGGTAGCCAGAGGGTACACGACGACACCACTGCAAGCGTTAGTGACTTTGAACGATACGCAGTTCGTCGAATCCTCAAGAGCCTTTGCTCAGCGGACCCTCCTGCGAGTCAATCAGACGGACGAAGAAAGATTGCAGTGGGCGTTTATGGAGTCACTATCGAGAAAACCTACCGTCCAAGAAAGCATTGTCTTGATGAAGAGACTAGCTCGGGAGCAATCACGTTACGCTGCCCACGTTGACATGGCAAAGGCATATGTAAATATCGGTGAATCCATCATCGATCCCAATCTCGATATTGTCGAATTAGCAGCTTGGTCGCAAGTCGCAAGCATTTTGCTCAATCTCAGTGAAACCTTCACACGCAATTAAACGAAAAGTTACGGCAATGAATCCGTTAGAAAAATATCAACAACATCTATTGCGACGCACGTTCCTCGGTGATGCGACACGCGGCTTGGGGAGTATCGCACTCGGTTCACTTTTGTTTCCGGAGCTTTCGCATGCGACTGAACCCTCGCGTTCAGGCGGAGGACTTTCGAGTCTGCCGCATTTTGCTCCCAAAGCAAAGCGTGTCGTGTGCCTCTTCCAGAGCGGTGGCCTTTCGCACGTCGATTTGTTCGATGATAAGCCGATGCTGCACGAACATGCAGGGAAAGAAATCCCTCCTTCGATCAAGGGGACACAGCGACTGACCGGCATGACCTCTGGGCAATCAGCGTATCCAGTTGTTCCGCCGCTCAAGCCTGGCAAGCAATGCGGTCGAAATGGTACCTGGATCAGCGACTTGTTGCCAAACATCCAAGGTATCGCTGACGATATTTGCTTGATCAAGAGTCTTCATACCGAGGCGATTAATCATGATCCGGCCATCACGTTCATGAATACCGGCAACCAGCAACCGGGCTATGCGAGTATGGGTGCGTGGGTTAGTTATGGGCTTGGTACTGAGAACGAAAACTTGCCCGCATTCATCGCGATGGTTTCGCAAGGAACTGGAAAGAACCCTGGCCAACCCATTTTTTCACGACTTTGGGGAAGCGGTTTTTTACCATCTTCGCATCAAGGGGTTGGACTACGTCCCGGCGCTAATCCTGTCCTGTACCTGAGCAACCCACCCGGCATTGAAAAGAGCCAACGCCGGGAGATGTTGGATGATTTGGCCCAGTTAAATTCGCTTCGAGCATCCGAACTGGGCGATCCCGAAACGCTGGCTCGAATCAATGCGTATGAGATGGCATATCGGATGCAAACTTCGGTACCAGACTTGACCGATATTAGCGAGGAATCCGCGGCAACCCTAGAGGCCTACGGCCCAGAGGTTTTGAAACCAGGCAGTTATGCTGCAAATTGTTTATTGGCTCGTCGGCTTCTGCAACGAGACGTTCGCTTTGTTCAACTATTCCATCGTGGCTGGGACCAGCACATCGCGATCTCTCGGCAGTTGCCAAACCAATGCCGAGACATTGATCAGCCGACCGCAGCGCTTGTCCAGGATCTCAAACAATGCGGACTCTTGGAGGATACGCTGGTTGTTTTTGCGACCGAGTTCGGTCGAACGGTATTCAGTCAAGGAAAAATAGGTGACCCAGGAATGGGCCGCGACCATCATGGTCGTAGCTTCACCGTTTGGCTTGCAGGCGGTGGAGTGCGCGGCGGAATGGAGTATGGAGCGACAGACGATTTTTGCTACAACATCGCAGAGAAGCCAGTCCATCTACGGGACTTGCATGCGACGATTTTGCATTGCATGGGAATTGACCATAGCCGATTCACTTACAAATTCCGTGGCTTGAACACACGATTGACCGGCGTGGAAGAAGCACATGTCGTAAAGGACATCCTGATCTAGTGCTCTCGGCAGACGCGTTCGGTGGGCCTCGTGCCCAACGAACGCAACAGGTTTGGCGTTCTAACTTAGGTCGCCAAACCTGTTGCGAAGGTTCGGGCCAAGCCCAGACCTTCGCTATGGTCTGCGCACGAAAACCTCTTATGTACGGTTATTTGTGGGTGAGTGCTTATTTGGAGCGATATAGATGCTCTCTAGTTGGGGGCATCCCAGATACGCCCTTCGACCCTTTTTTGCTTGCGACAACTTGGTAAATTTTGATCGAACCTGCAGTGAAACCGACAGACCCGCCCGCGAGATAAGCGACCCACAACCGATACCGTTCGGCTCCAACCAATTCAATCGCTCTCTCTTTGTTTGCAGACAGATTCTTGCACCAAAATCGGAGTGTGATCGCATAATGCTCTCGCCACGACTCCACATCATGCACCTCGAATCCCGTCTGCTCCAAAAAATCCGAGGTCATTCCAACTGGTATCAACTCTGAGCCAGGAAAAATGTACTTTAAAAGGAACTTGCGTTCCGGCCGAATGCGAGAAGCAAATTTCTGCGACGTTTTCGAACTTCGGGCAATTGCATGATTTATTACCAAACCACGATCCCGGAGTAGTGAATTGATTTTGCCGAAGTAACGCGGGTAATTCGCAACGCCAATGTGTTCGGACATTCCGATACTTGAAATCTTGTCATAGGTCCCTTGATGGTCCGCGTAGTCACAGATTTCAACGCTCACTCGGTCCGATAGACCAAGCTGCTGGATCTTGGACTTGGCGTATTCGTATTGCTGTTGTGACAGCGTAATGCCATGTGATTTAACCCCAAAATGTTGGGCCGCGTGACAAATCAATCCACCCCAGCCACATCCAATATCCAGCATGCGATCGCCAGGTGCCAGCCGCAGCTTTCGGCATATCATGTCCAATTTGTCATGCTGCGCTTGATCGAGCGAGTTGGACCAATCCGTGAAATAGGCGCAGGTGTACATCATTTCAGTGCCGAGGAACAGCTTGTAAAAATCGTTTCCTACGTCGTAATGAAATTGAATGTAGTCGGTGTTTTTGCGCTTCGATTCATCTCGACCAACCATATCGTCGCGAAACTTTTGTTTCAAATCGGCCACATTCGTTTTTGCAAACAAGAACGGCAGCGTTTTTTTTGCTAGCATGAGTTTGCTAATCCGTTTGAGTCGCTCCCGATTCGACTGCCGTGTCTTGAGCGCCTCAGAAAATTCGATCAAGTCCCCCCCGTGGAAATCAATGTGCCCTGTTGCGTAAAGCCGAACGAGCATTTCCAAAGTTGGACGACGCATTAACGAACCGATTACGCCCGGTCCGGAAACGCTTATCACATACCTACCATCCGCGTTTACACCCAGCGGAATGACTTCGCCATTCCAAAGGCGCACGGAAACATTCAAATCAAGCGGTTCAGCAACAGATTTCAACAGATCCCTGATCGAATTCAACTGTGAATCAGCGGAAAAAAATCTTATCATGCAAAACAACTCCATTCATGACATGAACACTAAACGATACGCTAGCGCGGATTATTCATTAGCCGAAGCCCACGGTTGCCGTTGGGACCATAACCGTGGGCTAACGCCCTTCGGCTGAACAATAAATACCCTGTGAATAATCCGGGCCAGATGACTACTCAAGAGGCGCGGTAGTCTAACCTATTTCTCCTAATTGTCTAATACCGAAATTAAGGAACATTGCGAGCTGCGAGCCATTCCTGCAGATCGTTCAAAACCGTTTCTCGGTCTGGCTCGTTAAAAATCTCGTGTGCCATTTGTGCATACTCCTTTGACTGGATTAACGCGGCAGGCACTGACGCAGAAAATTGTCTACTGCCTTCAGGCTGGACACATCGATCCGCTCCGGAATAGAGAAGAAGAGTAGGTTTAGTCCAGTCGCATGCGCGTTGGCGGACCGCCTTGGCGCTTTCCAACATGAAGCGTGTAAGGCGACCGGTTACTCGATTGTGTACCAATGGATCGTTCACGTACGCCTTAACCACCGAGTCGTCTGTACTGATCCATGCTGGGTTTAATCCATTCGCGACCGCAAGATTGGGTGCTAACCGGCCCACACTGTATAGCAGGCATTTTTGAATTCTCGTGAGGGAGATCTTTAATGCTGGCGACGAAAGTGCACAGAGATCCATCGGGCGTCTCCAGGCTGCGTGTTCTAATGGGTTTGCATGGGCGGCTGCAAATCGGGCTACAATCAAACCACCCAAGCTGTGCCCCAAAAGTGCCAATCGATATGTTGAATACGCGAGCTTGATGGCATCGATGACCGTAGCCAGGTCGTGCAACAAATCGTCGTCTTTGTTTATCGCACCTCTATCGCCATCCGATTTACCGTGCCCTCGCAGGTCGAAGCCAACTACTGCCCAGCCTGCCTGATTGAGGTTCTGGGCAACGTGCTCGTATCGGCCAATGTGCTCTCCCAATCCATGTACGATGCAAACAATACCTCTCGGTCTTGGCTTCAATAGAGCCGGCCAATGCCTGAGCAAGAGAGTCAAACCATCGCGCGTGCAAACGGTACTCGGTAATGTGCCAACGGTCTCTGGGATTGCAGCTTTATCGATTCTCAATTTTGGCTCCGTAAATTAAATAGGTCAGCATCGTTTTCAAAACCATGACTTGTAAACTTGAGCGTACGACTGTTTTCCGTCACGATGCGGACGATTTGTTCTGACGCGCCATCTGGCAAGGAGACTGCGATCTCGAGCGTGACTGTCACATCTGCTCCCACTTGCCCGGCGAGGTGCGCGATGACTTCATCTGCGATGCGGCTGGCGTCGCGTCCAACGCGAGTTGGATCGAGATTTACCGTGCCGTGGAACCGCCGCAGCTTTGGCGCTGGGCTCACCGATCGCGAAACAACGCCGCCACGGGATTCACTAACAGCCCCACCAATAGAACCGCCTCCAGGAACATCTATGGTAACTACGCTGTCACCGTTGGCATTTGGAACACAGGGAGACAACGGAACCTCGGAATCCATTTGCCGCTTCGCCACGTCCGGTTTCACCAGCAGGCCTGAGTTGTCGGCGGTGATCTGTATCAATTGTCCGCTGCGCAGGCCCCGGTAGCGTTTCGCGACCTCGTCATAACTTTCTGCGTAGGCAAACGTGTCGAACTGCCAGGTCAAAAGTCCGATGCCTTCGCAAATCGAATGCGCGAGTACCTCCGGACCTCCAAGTCTCGGCAAATAATGATACCTAGCAAAATGTTCCACAAGTTGCTTGATCGCTACATGATCTCCCTGCCACAACGGTACGTCGTCGATGTGCTTGCGCAAGATCGTCGACCCCAGAACCGAAACTAGTAGCTCATCGCTTCGAAGACGCTTGCTAGCACGTACCGCCAGCGCGTCACTGCCTGAAAGCCGATTTGCCTGCCATGTTATTGGTGCCTGAGGGTTGACCTGCTCAGGTACCAAAATCCACTGATATGTTTCTGGAATTCTCGCGGTCACTACGCTTTCAGCCGCTTTTTTTTGGTTCTCAGCTTGTCGCACCTGATGCGGGTCGAGATTGAGAGCTACCTGCTCCGTCAGGATCGACTTCCAGGCAAGAAACTTTCGCACTGCTTCATCCAAGTCCTGCAAGCGTACTTTGTCCGCAGCCAGAAAAGCCAGGGTGTTGCGATACAGTCGCGGCGTGTTACCACCCCCGAAGTTGGTTTGCAGTTGCACCACTGGGTCG
Source organism: Pirellula sp. (assembly GCA_043750255.1). GTDB lineage: Bacteria > Planctomycetota > Planctomycetia > Pirellulales > Pirellulaceae > JBKCUI01. Next base: position 3,104 of record JAYVBW010000724.1, on the reverse strand, counting down.
CCACCCTTTCCCGAGATGCGCTGCACCCCTGCTACCAAGAGGCGTTTGAGGCTCTCAGTGAGGTAGGTGCGACGAAAAAATTCCGGCGGCTTTCGATACTCATCCGAGCCCTCACCCAAGTGAACTTGCCACAAGTCGGCAGCGAATTCCGCCTGCTGGTATCGTCCGCTAGCGACATCGGCATGGGGAGTCACTATCTCACGCCAGGGCTTGAGTGTGCTGGTTGTTGTGGACACCTCGATCACGGAGCTAGTCGACTTGCGTTTCTCCCCTCGGACTTGTTCGTCGTAGATAAGCCTGCGCAATTCCATCTTCATTTTTCCGATATCATCGGCCTCGGTCGCCGAGACAGCCGTTAGCAACCTCGACATTGAATCGAGTGCTCGGTCGGCATCGTCGCTCGAGAACGGCTCCTGGTGCGCCCATTTGTTACGACAGTCACGCAGTTCCGACACTAACGAACGTTCAGCACGGCCGAGAGTCCCGCCAAAGACGTCGTTCCAGGCCTCCCACATCAGTCTCAACAGCGCAGCGACGTCCAATTCTGCAACTGACTTCTTGCCGACTGTCCGGTCGTCGCCGAAGTAACGGCGTGCAGCCTCATCGGCCTGCTCGTTGTGCAGGCTCTTGAACTCCCTCGCGACGAAGGGAGCAAGCCCCGAGCGGAGCAGTTCCATTGCTTTGCCGACGCGTTCCTGATTGGTGATGGCCAAGTCTTGTCACTCCACTTTCGATTTACAGTATTGGTAAGCACTCACGCACAAATTACCGTGCATAAGTGGTTTTCGTGCGCGCAGGCCATAGCGAAGGGCCGGGCTTGGCCCGGACCTTCGCAACAGGTTTGGCGTCCTAACTTAGGACGCCAAACCTGTTGCGTTCGTTGGGCACAAGGCCCAACCAACGCCTCTGCTCAAAACGGATTCTTATTCCAAATAATTAGCCGTTTGGGCGCTAGCCCCGGTTTTTGTGGCGGAACCGTGGCTAGCGCCAAAACGGCTAATTCAGTGTTTATACAAGTGGTGGGAGAACCTGGAGAGATTCCGATAAAAAGAATCCCGCACGTGGCATGAACTATCGTCCACCAACTCCCGATGGCCTCAAACCAAAAGACTTAATCGGTGTTCCGTGGCGACTTGCGTTTGCCCTTCAGGATGCAGGTTGGTATTTGCGATCCGACATTATTTGGTGCAAGAATAACGGCCTTCCAGAATCCGTAAAAGACAGGCCATCACGAATCCACGAATATATTTTCTTGATGTCTAAATCGGAAAAATACCTATACAATCATGAGGTTGTCAGGGAACCCGCCGTCAACGGAAAGAAACGAAACTGCCGTTCGGTTTGGAACATCAATACGGAGGGGTTTAAGGAGGCCCATTTTGCGACTTTTCCTCGCGAGCGTGTGACCCGTTGTTTACTTGCTGGGACGGCACCCAATTCTATCGTGCTCGATCCTTTTTTCGGTTCCGGTACCGTTGGCGAAGTTTGTGATCTATTCGATAGGCGGTTTGTTGGAATCGAATTGAATCCTGAATACGTTGAGATTGCGAAGCGTCGTTTGCGATGGAATTAGAATCGCCATTCAGCATGGACAATGCACGAGGATTTTTTTAGGTCTTTGATCTGGAGTTTTCTTTCCGTGCCTCCATCGAAATAGAGCCGGAAAAGCATGTTTTGATGTTTGTCCAAGACTTTGCAATAACCGGGCTTGGGAACTTGTTTGCTGTTCATTACCATGTGAATAATCCCGTTCTTTGCTCGGTTCAACAAGCGAATCGGAATTTCAACAAGTTCGTATCTGTGAACCAATCCATTATCAGAAATGGGCGAGCGAAAGTACCGAAGTTGGAAGATTCGTTTATAGGATGTCATGTGCGTCAAAAACGGATCCCGCAAACCGTTCAAATCTTCCTCCGACTCCCATTTTCCCTTTCCAAGTTCCATGAACTTCGAAATATGAAGAAAATCGACTTTGATATTTGCGTCACCCTGCGTCTTGAGTGACCATGGAACACCAGAAACGGTAATGTCATGGCCTGGGTTGTTGCGCGTTGGCCGTGACGCTGGAATATCGAGCGCCCGACAAACCCTTTCAACGGAAGCCTCAAAGCGATGTTTGTCGAGGTAATCGTCGGACAATGTGTGATGCAATTTCAAAATATCGCCAAACGCAACAAGAAAATCTTCCGACGCAACATTTGAAGTTAAGTTGCGGAACGACTCAGTTGGTGACTTGAAAGTTTCCACAATGGATGCTAGGAGCGCAAGCTGACCCTTGTGATAACGAACGTAGTTGTTCACTGATCTTAAGAGCCAATTCACCCATTACCTCGGCCTCAAGTCACGCAACAATTTGCAAGGATCCAGCCCAAGCGCCTCGGCAACGTCAAGAAATTCTACAACGTCTAGTCTCCGTTCTCCTCGCTCGTATTTGCTGACGAATGTTTGTAGACGACCAAGGCGCTCTGCAAGAGCGGCTTGCGACAGAGCGGCCGCCTTGCGTGCGCTCGTTAAAGAACGCAAGAGTTGCTTGTATCTCGGGGTAAATGTGGAACTGGCCATGATCAGAAAAGCATAAACCCAACCTGGGTTTAGACCAAATTGGGTTACAGATCTGCCTGCGTTAGACAGTGAAACGGACAGTAAAACGAGGACACACCATTTTTTTGGGTGCGTAGTTGATTTTCGAATGTCGGTATGTCGGTATGTTGGAATTTCGGAGCTGAGTGACGTTCCTCTTCAATCATTCAGGGAGGATCCTGCCAACTTCGGTATCGATCTACTCTCGTTGGCATCATCGCCATTTGATAGGTGCAGGCATTTGATCATTTGATAGGTGCCAGATTTGATAGGTGCCAGGCATACAGTGTCAGATTTGATAGGTGCCAGGCATACAGTGTGGCCCACTTGGTCAACTATGCAAAAGGGCGGGGTTAGGAGACGAGCCACGCCGAGTTATTTCGGAGCTGTCGGAGATCCGATTGGTAGATGTCGTTCTTCCAACGGATAACGGCCGAGAAATACGCAATCGATGCGTTGCAAGGCCTACGGAACATCAACGCATTCTGATCGACAAGCTCGGCCTCAGACTGCCAACTCGAATT
>JAYVBW010000723.1:0-9219 GCA_043750255.1 Pirellula sp. | reverse complement strand
GAAATTTTTCGTTCCCTAACTAATCGGGAACGGTTTTCCCGTCGACGCTATGCACAGTCCTGACCTGCAATTATATTTGTGCGATTGATTTGAGTGTGGCTTTTTCGATTACCCGATTGCGTGGCCAGTTCCATGAAACTTAGCACTCTTTTTGCGACATCCAACACCTCGCCGCAACAACCACAAACTAAAAATCGTCCCGATGGCACAAGGGGTGTGTCGGCAACGGATGACAGTCCAATAAATATTTTGATTGTGGACGATGAGTCAAAAAACCTGACGGTGCTCGAAACCATTTTAGACAATCCGGGCTACCGGTTGGTGCGGGCCGAGTCCGCCGATCAAGCGCTGCTCGCGCTCGTCGTCCAGGAATTCGCACTCCTCATCTTGGACATCCGGATGCCAGGCATGTCCGGCTTCGAGTTGGCTGAGATTATAAAGGAGCGAAAGAAAACCGCAGGAGTGCCAATCATCTTCCTCACTGCCTTTTACAACGAAGACCAGCACGTGCTGGTAGGCTACGGGACTGGGGCCGTGGACTTCCTGCACAAGCCGGTTAACGCGGCTATCCTTCGCTCCAAAGTTGCCGTCTTCGCAGAGCTTTATAGAAAGAGTCGCGAGTGTGGATTAGTCAACGACGCACTGCTCGCCGAAGTCACCGAGCGCCGCCGAGCAGAGGAGCAACTGCGAGAACTGAATGAAACGCTTGAGCACCGCGTTACGGAACGCACCGATGCGTTACGCGATTCGGAGATGCGTTATCGGAGGCTCTTTGAGGCAGCTCAAGACGGCGTCCTGATCCTGGACTTCGAAAACGGCGAAATCGTTGACGTTAACCCTTTCATGACACAGTTGCTGGGTTATTCGTACGACGATTTTTTAGGCATGGAACTGTGGAACCTGGGTCTGCTCAACGATGTACCGGAAACCGAATCCGCGTTGCAAGAGCTGAAAGCGAAAGGATATTTGCGATACGAACGTCTGGCACTACAATCCAAGGACGGACGACGGTTCGAGGTCGAGGTGGTCGCAAACGTTTACAGTGTGAACCATCAGAACGTCATTCAGTGCAACATTCGAGACATCACCTTACGCGGCCGGCTGGAAAAGCAACTTCAAGAACAGGCTGACAAGGTAATAGATTTGAATCGCCGAAAAGACGAATTCCTGGCAATGTTGAGTCATGAATTGCGCAGCCCGTTGGCTCCTATCAGCAACGCCTTACAGCTACTTCAATTACAGCAAGACAGCGAAACGGAGCTCCAGCAGCAAGCCCGCAATATCATTGAACGACAAATGAGACAACTTCAACACCTCGTGGATGATCTGCTCGAGGTGTCCCGCATCACCACGGGGCGACTGCATCTGCGCAAAGAATCGGTGGATGTGAGCGAGATTATACGCGGTGCAATGGAGACGGCCTGTCCAATTATCGATCAACGAAAACATGAGCTAACGCTGTCGTTGCCGTCGGAACGAATCTGGCTCAATGCGGATGTATCGAGGATGGAACAGGTTTTGGTGAATCTGCTGACCAATGCCGCCAAGTACACGGACGAGGGCGGGCACATCTGGCTGTCGGTAGAAGTGTCGAGCGAAGAAACAAGCAGCACAGTGCAAGCACCCGCTCATCCTCAGGAGTCCACTGCTCAGAAGCCCACTGCTCAGGAAATCGTGTTCCGCGTGCGCGACAGCGGTGTCGGCATCGATCCGACGCTCCTTCCACATATTTTTGACCTGTTCACACAGGCGGAGCGATCCCTAGACCGCTCACAAGGCGGGTTGGGTATCGGACTGGCTTTGGTGCATCGGCTTACGGAAATGCACGGCGGAAGAGTCGAAGCTCGCAGCGTTTTGGGGCAAGGTAGCGAGTTTATCGTGCGCTTGCCAATAACGACAAGTGATACACCGGAATCGCAATCAGCGGTGACGGATTGCGGACCGTTGATTACGCGTTGCCTGCGGGTACTAGTTGTGGACGATAACGCGGATACTGTTGAGAGTTTCTCGATATTGCTCAATGCTTCTGGTCACAATGTTCGGACGGCTCACGACGGACCGGCGGCCGTGCAAGCCGCGCTCGATTACCAACCCGACGTTGCATTGTTGGACATCGGATTACCGGGCCTGGATGGCTATCAGGTCGCGAAACGGATCCGGCAGGAACCCGCTCTCAAGAACGTCGTGCTGGTTGCTTTGACCGGCTATGGTCAGGATTCAGATCGCCAGACGTCCCTTCAGGCGGGCTTCGATCACCACTTAGTCAAACCCGCACGTCTAGAGCAGTTGACGCAAATCCTGGCCATGGTAGCGGAACGAAGGCCATAGCGATCCTATAGTAAGTAACGCGCAGGCACCTTAAACCGAAGACAATGCTCTCACTCAATTAAGCGAGCGGCGCTCGACATTGGCTGGTCTGTTAAACTTTTTCTTTCGCGACGCTTTAATATTCCCAGACATAACTTTCAGAGGCAGTGCGTCGAACAATTTTGGCTATAGCATTGTTCCCTTGAGCAATATGATTGCTACCGTGAAATAAATTACTAAACCAGTTACGTCGACCAACGTAGCAACCAGGGGAGCGGACGAGGTGGCTGGATCAAAGCCAACTCTTTTTAAAACGAAGGGAAGCATAGCACCCGCAAGCGTTCCCCAAAGCACAATCAAAACTAACGAGAATGCAACGGTTAGTCCCACCAAGAACCAATAAGGACCATAGATGTCGGAAAAAAGTGTCCATATACCAATGCGAACAAATCCGATGGAACCGAGTGTGGTGCCAAGTGCAATTCCGGAGATGATTTCTCGACGGAAAACGCGAAACCAATCTCGCAGCCCTACTTCGCCGAGAGCCAGTGCTCGAACGATCAAGGTTGCTGCCTGCGATCCAGAATTGCCACCGCTTGAAATAATGAGTGGCACGAATAATGCAAGTACGACAGCCTTCTGAATTTCGCCTTCGAAAAATCCCATGGCTGTTGCTGTTAGCATTTCGCCAAGAAATAGAACCACAAGCCACGACGCCCGCTTTCGTATCATTGTGGACAATGGGGTTGTGTCGTAAGGTTCATTTAACGCTTCAAGACCACCGAGCTTCTGCATGTCTGCTGTAGCTGATTCCTCTGCGATATCGATGACGTCATCGATCGTTACAACACCGAGCAGTACACCATTCTCATCCACGACCGGCAAGGCAGATCGATCGTATTGCCGGAAAATCTCAACCGCGCCACGTTTTGGGTCATTTGCTTTCAACGTTACAAAATTGTGATCGAGAATTTCCGAGAGATGTTGCGACGGTTTTGCAAGAAGTATCTGTCGAATACGCATATCGTCTACAAGTCGGTGATCTTGGTCTACGATGTAGACGACATTGAGGGTTTCGCTATCTTGACCATGCTGTCGGATATGATCCAGTACCTCCTGGACGGTCCACTGCGGGCGAACAGCAACAAAGTGTGGAGTCATCAGTCGACCTACACTTTTTTCTGGGTATTTTAATAGCGACTCAGCGATGCCGCGTTGCTCATCCGAAAGCAAACTCAGTAGTCGCTCCCGCTCAGAATCCGCGAGTTCAGCTAGAATCGCAGTTCGATCGTCATCCGCGATTTCGTTGAGTAATGACCGAACGGATTCAGGCGGCAGTGCCTTCAGAAGTTGTTTTTGAGAATGGCGATCCAAATATTCAAACACTCGTGCCCGCTGTGGTCCTAATAGCATCCGCATGCCAGCTAGGTCTTCTTCATCTGACAATTCGCCGAACAATTCTACAACGTCGGCAGGAGACCAACGGTTCAGCAATTCACGGAGGGTTGTTTCATCACCCGTAACGATGAGGTCGCGAATCTCAGGTACTAAAAATTTGCCAAGCATGCTCTACTCGTCGCGTTATTAAATTTTAAAATAGGGAACAAAAAAAGTAATCCCATTTTATGGACATGGGAAATATGTTTTGAAGCAAAGTTGTTTTGTACCCATTCGACCATGTAGTGAGCGATGCGCAACCCATGGAATACTTTCGCTCAAGGGGCAGTTAGGTCTTTCGCTCAAGGGGCAGTTACGTGGAGTAAAAGGAGTTTTATCGATGGCCTTAGCTGCGGTCAAGCGGGCACGCTTTCGAGCGACACTTATCCCTAGGCTCACCTGGGCTGTCGTCAACTTCGCCTTGCATGCATTGATTGCGAAATGGAAGGATAGTATGCTTGATTGTAGTTCAATTCAAATGTATGCCTGTCTCCCATTTTCTGCTTCATTTTCTAACCAACAGTTGTCAAAGTAGCGTCGCATGACTCATAGCCTCTGCCGCTTTTTTTGCTTGTCCGCTGTGATATTTTTCGTCGCGATCCAGTCATCTCGATTGCAATGTCAAGACAACGAAAGGAAACTAATTGGATATGACGTCACGTTCCCTTGTATGGGAACTCTGGTTTCGCTTTTGGCTTTTTCAGATGATCCCATCAGCGTCGAAAGCGCATTTCAAGAGGCGAGGACGGAAATGGATCGCCTGGTGAAAATTTTTAGCGATTACGATGAGGAAAGTGAAACTAGCCTAGCGACGATCGATGCGAAAATTGGAAATTGGCAGGCGATCTCGACCGAGCTTTGGGAAGTGATGCGTGCCTGCGATGAGTGGAATCGACTAAGTGATGGAGCATTCGATGCAAGCATGGGAAGACTCACAGTACTTTGGCGGAAAGCTCGAAAGTCTAAACGGATTCCTACAGATATCGAAATCGAAGAAGCTCGTAAATATTGTGGATGGAACCAAATTGAGTTAGACAATGATCTTCATAAAATTCGAATCAATCGTGCAGGCCTTAGGCTCGATTTTGGAGCCATTGCGAAGGGCTATATTATTGAAAAAACATTTGAGCTGTTAGCGTCACGAGGCCTGTCGCGGTCGTTGGTGCGAGCGGGCGGTGATATTCGATGCGGGCAAGCCCCACCTGGCAAGGATGGCTGGAAGATTGAGATTGCATCTTTAGAGGATGCCGATAACCATCCACATCAGTTTGTTTTAAGCAACGCTGCTATTTCTAGCTCTGGCGATCTACACCAATACATGTTCATCAACGGAAAGAGACGGAGCCATGTGCTCGATCCGCGAACGGGGCTCGGAGTCGAAGGACCAATGATGGTGACCGTCATCGCTTCAAATTCCATGCAAGCGGATGCTGCCGACACAGCGATTTGCGTTATGGGCCATGACGCTGGGATGGCGCTTGCTAGAAGCCGTCCCGATCTGCATCTGAGAATCATCTCGCGCCTCGGAGATGACCCAAAACAAAACACTCGAATTAGTATAAGTCCCGGTTTTCCGTTACTCCTTCCATAAATTCAAGAGTCGGTACAGCGGGCTCCAGATGTATCAAAACATCCCGAAAGCGACTGTCATGAGCCATAATGGCGTCCTTCACAGCGTGACTGATGGTATGACCTTTAAAAACCGTCATGGATGCATTCACCCTCAAATGCATTTCGGCAAAAAGGCAGATACCGCTTTTTCGGATCCGAACCTTTTCAATGTTCTCGACTCCGGGCACCTCCAGGGCTAGACGTAACACCGATTCAGCAATTTGGTTATCGACTTGGCCATCGAGAATATCGTGAAGAGCAGTTCGAACAATGATAGCACCATTGATGACAATGATCACGCACGCGAGAAGCGCCGCGCAATCATCCGCCATTTCGTATCCCTTCCCTCCTATAAGCGCGATTGCGATCCCAATTGCCGCTGCTGCTGAAGTAATCGCATCCGATCGGTGGTGCCACGCATCTCCCTTGATCGCTACACTGCCGACTGCATTCCCAGCCGAAAGTACTTTTCTTGACAAGATTTCTTTGATAATCACGACTAGGATCAATACAGGGAGCGTAAACCACTCCGGGGCATGATGCGGCGTTACGATTTCTCGGATCGAACTAACGGCAATGAACGCGGCTGCGACAAAAAGCGACATGCCAGAGAATATTCCGGCTAGCGACTCGATCTTGCCATGTCCAAACGGATGATCGTGATCGGGGGGCTTAAGCGACATGTGGAAGCCAGACCACGTAATCAACGAAGAAAAGATATCGCTAGCCGATTCTATTCCATCGGCAACGAGCGCATACGAATTACCCACTAAACCAACGACAATCTTCACGATCATTAGGGAGATATTTACGCCGATCGCTAGGGCACCTAAACCGATTAAATCGTTGTTCGACTTCATAACCGTATTTTCCGAACTCCACGCGTACGAATTTCGTCAACACTGTCGCCATTTTGACTTGGCTCGGCAACGCATAGATTAGTTGCTCGTCCACCTCGCATACCGTAGTTCAACATGACTTCTGAACGACGATTGGCCGGAAAACGAAATAGAGTACTGGTACGACAAAGAGCGTTAAAATGGTAGAACTGAAAAGTCCCCAGACGATAACAGTCGCTAAAGGTCGCTGCACATCGGACCCTAGTCCTGTTGCCAAGGACGCGGGCAGGAGTCCGAGAATTGCTACAAACGACGCAAGGAGGATCGGACGCAGACAGTCGCGAGCACCTTGAATGATCGATTCTGCAAGGTCACTTGCAGGCGTTCGGAGAACGTTTATGGACCTGACCATCAGCACGCCATTCATGATGGAAACGCCGAACAAAGCGGCAAACCCGACGCCGGTAGATACGTTTAAATTCATTTCACGAAACCACAGCGCCAAGATACCGCCGACAAAGGCGAATGGGACCGACAGCAGCAACAGCGTCGCACAGCGAATGGATTGAAAGGTGATTACCAGCAATATAAAAATTAGCACGACCGTGAGAGGGATGACCATTGCAAAGTGCTTTTTGGCGCGTTGAAGATTTTCAAACATGCCCAGCCAACTGACGCGGTAGCCATTGGGGATCTCGGCGGCTAACTGGCTATCAAATTTCATTTGAGCTTCGCTGACAAAACTACCCTGATCGCGCCCGACTATGTCACACCGAATGGTGAGTCTACGCCTCCCATTTTCTCTCGCTATGATCGTTTGGCCATCGACTACTTCAATTTTTGAAACTTGCGAAAGTGGTACTGAGTAGCCTTCCACATTTTGCACGGGTAAGCGTCCGATGGCGGCAGGAGAGTTGGCAACTTGTCGATTGACACGAGCAGCAATATCAAACCGTCGTTCGCCTTCGTAGAGTAAGCCAATCGGCTCTGCCCCCAGCGCTGTGTTGATCAGTTTTGTAACATCCTCGATCAAAACGTTTTGACGGGCACAAAGTTGACGATCGGGCGTGATCACCAACTGAGGCTGAGGCCCTTCCTGTTCGATATTCACGTCTTGTGCTCCCGGTACTGATCGCAACAGAGCGACGGATTTTCTAGCGATCGGCAACAAGACTTCCAAATCGGGTCCAGATAATTCAATCGCTAGATTGGCCGACGTGCCGTTGGTATCCTCCGTAACGCTGTCGATAATCGGTTGCGTGAAATTGAAGCGAGTCGTGGGGAATTCCTCTCGAAAACGTTTGCCCAATTCGGCAAGTAGTTCCTGCTTAGTATGAAATTGCGTCCAAAGTTCTTTCGGATGTGGAATCGCCATGATCTCAAGTCGGCTAGGTGGAAACGGATCAGTTCCCGAATCGTTCCGTCCTGCTTGGACTGAGATGTTTTTGATGTCCTCGAATTCTAACGCGACTTCTCGTATGCGTTTACCGTAAATACTCGATTGTCGAAGCGATGTTCCTTCCGGAAAGTTCGCGCGAATCCACACTACTCCTTCATCCATGTAGGGTAAGAACTCCAAGCCCAACTGGGGACCAATTCGCAATACGACGAACGCTAAGCCACAGATGACCACTCCCAGCACAAACCAACGCAGCATTAATAAAAACCGAAGCGTGCCAGTGTAAAGAGGCACCAGGACGATCAGCAATGGATTGTCCCATTCGTGGTAACCGTTGCGAAACAGTATTACGGCGAGTACGGGAATTACAAACAGTGCAAAGAGCAACGCACCGCAAAGTGCATAGACCATTGTAAGTGCCATGGGTCTAAACAAAAGACCTTCAATACTCGAAAGGGATAGCAATGGTAGGTACGCAACAACGATCATCAATATGGAAAAAAACACCGATCGCTCGACTTCCAAGGCAGCCGCAAGAACGACCTTGAAGGTATTCGGACGACTCTCTCGGTGAGTCGCTTCGCCCAATCGTCGGGCGATATTCTCCGCTACGATAATTCCACCATCGACGATGATTCCAAAGTCAATGGCTCCGATGGAAAGCAGGCCGATGGGTATTTTGGTCAAATACATTAACAGCAAAGCGAAAAGCAGCGAAAATGGAATCGTCAATGCAACCAAAGCAGCCATCGAAGGCTTGCCGAGGAATAGAAGCAGCACTAAGACTACCAACGTGACACCGAGCGAAACGCTGTGCCCTACTGTGTGAAGTGTGCTATCGACCAGATGCTGCCGGTTGTAGAAGGGTGCTACTTCAACACCAGTGGGAAGAATGGAATCGTTCAATTCCTCGATCGCCAACCGAACTTCCTCTAAGACAAGCGACGGGTTTTCACCACGCCGCATCAAGACGATTCCTTCAACACCTTGATCTGATTGATCTTTGCTGTAGATGCCGGAAGGGCTGCGATTGTCTAAGCCTACCGTTGCTACATCTCGCAAATAGACGGGGCTTCCTCCAATAGACTTGACAAACGTGTTGGATATCTGTGACAAATCTTGAATCGCGCCGCTACCACGAATGACAAACGACATGCTACCGCGTTCAAGGATGCTGCCACCCGCTGAGGCATTGTTGGTTTGGACCGAGTTAGTCACTTCTCGTAGCGTCAGTCCGTAGCGATCCAAATCAGCCGGTCGAAACGTGATCGAGAATTGCTTTTCTAATCCGCCGAAATTGGAGACTTCGGCAACACCAGAGGCTCGCAATAGTCTGGGTATCACGACCCAATCATTGAAGGTTCGTAGTTCTCGCATGTCGTGTATGGAGTTTGAGATCAACTCGTACCGATAGACTTCTCCATACGCGGTGGCCAAAGGTCCTAACTCCGCTTGTGCCGAATCAGGTAAAACAGCGGCGGCCAAGTTTTCTTGAACACGTTGTCGGGCCCAGTAACCATCCACCCCTTCCTCAAATGCCAACTGAACAACGGACAATCCAAAAATCGTGCGAGATCGAATCACGCGAACTCGCGGTACGGTCCGCATTGCAATTTCGATCGGTAC
>JAYVBW010000722.1:0-2486 GCA_043750255.1 Pirellula sp. | reverse complement strand
CAGCGGAGGTGGTCGCGACATCGGATACCCGCGCAGCGTCCAGCGTTCGGACGATAAAATCGTCACCATCTACTACTTCCACGATACCCCACAGTCCGAGCGCTACATCGCAGCAACAATATGGGATCCAAACGGATGAATCAATCCGCCTCCATGCATAGCGTCGGCTCTAAAGGGGTGGGTTAGGCCGTCAGAGATAAACAGTTATCCCTGATTCTGGCCCAACGCTACTGCCGAGATTGAAACCGGGATAACTGGTTGGAATCAGGGGTAATAGATTTGACAAATCAGGGATAACTCCTCAAACTTCAGGGATAACAGTCCCAAACCGGGATAATAACAAGTTGCACTGGCCGCTGCGCGGAGAAGCGATGATGACATTCTAAGTCGATCGCAGAAAATAACTTCTTCCATCGTGTAACCCGCTAACGAGGCTGACACGGATGAGCATTGCAGCAGCACCGAATGGTCCATCGCTCCGCAGCAAAGGAGAGTCTCCTCGCCCCACCTTGCAGCGCATTTTGCATGATAATTGGTTAGCGTTTGCGTCTCAATCCCCGCAGCCTAAATTCGTTCATCGAGCTGCGTTCCTACTAGCTCATTGTAAAACCGCCCTACTTGGTGGACACGTCGAGCGTTGCGAGCATGGACACGTTGAGCATGTTTACTACAACTCGTGCAGGCATCGTTGCTGTCCTGGTTGTTCCGCTGCTCCGCGCGCTTCATGGCTCGACAAGTGGCAAGCCAAGATGCTCGATACCGCTGCCATGCAAGTCGTTTTCACCCTCCCCTCCGAACTCGCCCAGCTCTGGCGTATGAACAAGCGAGCCATGGCCGACGCATTGTTCAACTCGTCCAAGAATTCACTCTTAACGCTCCTTGCCGATCCTCAGTTTCTGGGCGCTCAGCCAGGCCTCTTGGCTGCCCTGCATACTTGGAGCCAAACGCTGTCGGCGCATCCGCATGTCCACTTCATCGTTACTTTCGGTGGGCTCGCTAGCGATGGCACTTGGAAGACCCCAACGAGAGAATGTCTGTTACCTCGCCAAGTTCTGATGTGTATGTTCCGGGGCAAGTTCCTGGACAAAGTTCGGAAGCTGGTTATCTCAGACAAAGTTGTGTTCCCAGACGGTTGGACGAAAGAGAAATGCCTCTCGCTTCTGAATCAACTTGGTCGAGCACCCTGGAATGTCAAGTTATTAGAACGCTACGCGCATGCCAAGGGAGTCACACTCTACCTTGCTAGATATCTCCGTGGCGGTCCAATCGGGAATACTCGGATCGTGTCGTACTCGGCGGGCATAGTCACGTTTCGGTATCTTGACCGCCGCAACCCCGCGAATCCTCAGACAAAGGAGATGACATTGCCGGTGGCCAAGTTTCTGGAGCGATGGTCTCAGCACATACCACCAGCCACCATGCACACCGTACGAGCTTACGGCCTTTATGCACCAAGCAATATCAAACGACTGGAGCAAGCCAGAGAGCTAGTTAAGCAACCCAACTTGGCTGTGCTTGATGCTCACACGCAGGACACCGAGAAACGGGAAAAGGAATTCAAGGAGCAAAAGCGTTGCCCGATTTGCAATGGTTCATTGGTTGTCCAACCGTTGGTTTTCGAAGAGCCTGTGAAACCGTGGCATATTTATCAAGCGAGAAGGAATCGCCCAACCGAGCGGGCTCCTCCAAATAGCCAGGAGCAATCGATTGTATAGGGACACAAAAAAAGTAATCGCACCGAAACGCGATCCAGGCAGAACCGTACTGGTACGCGCCGAAGCAGACAAAGAGTCACCATTCGAAGGCAAGTCGCGTATCACGTTTACGAGGAACTATTGTCCTATACGTGAAAATCCAGTCCAGGCAGCGGAAACGGAATTGCGCTTAGGTCTTCAAGGCAGTTTGAGATGGAACAAAATTGCAGAAAAACCCATAGGGACGTTGCGGGGACTGTCGAAGTTACCTGGGATGGACCGCGTCCATTGCAACAAGTCGTTGCAGCGGATCTTGCGTCGACGTACCTAGCGACCCGGAAATCAAGATAGCATCAGCTACCAACAGTCTTCACCCGGCAACATTAGCGATGTCTCGAGGTTGCTAAAGCACCATCTCTTCGATTAGAATTCAAATCCTACGGGCGGCAATCGCAACTTACGCAAGACCGCTGAACTAATACGTTGAACTAATACGTTATCCGACAGAAGACAATCCACTGAACTGCGACTTTTCCCCCACGGTCGCATTCCAATGTCGTTCCTAAGCCATGGGGAGCTGAAAACATTTACCCAGGGATTCTTCCGTGAACTCAAACAACGAACTCGCCAATTCCGATTCCAACACCTGCAAGCCCCCTGTTTGGTTTTGGGTCGTCACAGTCATTGCACTACTGTGGTATCTGATGGATACATCTGCGTTTTTCATGCGGGTATTCATGTCTGACCAGACGATCGCGTCGATGCCTGCCGAACAACAGCATTTGTATCGCG
>JAYVBW010000721.1:0-3050 GCA_043750255.1 Pirellula sp. | reverse complement strand
CCCCAAAGCCTCAAGGATTCAGCAGCACGTCGAGATCGGAAATTCGCAAGAGGCCAAAACGCCGCCGCCTGCTGCTTTGTCGTCGGTTAGTTTTCGGATTTAGAAAGGCAGTGTAAATTTGCATTATCCCTGGCATTCACCCAGTTTAGACTGTTTTATTATCAGTTGCGGCCCTAGACGGAATAAGAAACGAGTCGCGAGGGTTCCATTTCCAATTGGAAGATTCCAGGTGTACTTTCAATTGATCGATACCGCTGCCCAACCCTGCCTTACGAATCCCCATCCCTTCCCCATATGCCTCGCACGTTCGTTCTTTGCTTCGTACTTGTTGCACTGTTGACACATTGTGACATTTTGCTTGCACCGCCACAGGATATAAGTGAGTCGAGCCATCCACCTGGAGCTGCGACGACGCTATTCGAAACGTGGCCGTCGATACCCGTTGGACTCGATACGACACAAGTAATCGATCTCGCGATTGAGCATGGCTGGCGAACGCAATCTCTCGTTGGAGCCAACTTGGTGGACGACCCGACATTTGCTCGGCGTCTGTTTCTTGATTGTGTTGGACGGGTTCCGCGACCGAAAGAGCTGCAGGACTTCCTGTCGCTGACCAACAGTACCAAACGAGCCGCGTTGATCGATCAGCTCTTGGTCAGCGATGAGCATGCCGAGCACTTAGCCGAAGTGCTGGACGCGATCTTGATTGGAAGAACCAATGTCGATCAGGTCAAAAAACGTACAGAGGCTGGTTGGATCGAGTACTTAAGAAATGCAGTGCATGACAATCGCCCATGGAACCATGTTGCACGCGAGATAGTGCTTGCTCGACCGACGGGCCCTGACGTACGTGGAGCTTGTTGGTATTTGTACTCCCGAAAGGACAAACATCAAGATATTGCGGAAGCCGTTTCCAAGGACATTTTTGGCGTTCGAATTGATTGCGCTCAGTGTCATGACCATCCGCTGGCCGATGAGATCAAACAGAAGCATTACTGGGGACTCGTCGCTTTTTTTAATCGATCAAAAAACGTCGATACACGTCAAGGGCCGCGAATTTCCGAATCAGCCATCGGAGGATTCTCGGATTTCAGCAACCTCGAAGGAGCTTCATTGCCAAACGAACTACGGTATCTCGATGATCGTTACGTCGAGGAGCTTCGCCCCGTCAGGGATGTCAAGGAAGTTGAACGCGATGACCTCTACGATGCGGTAGGCGAGGTCGATCCAAAAGTGCCAAAATTTTCCCGTCGCGAGCAGTTCGTAGAAAAAGTCCTATCGGATCATCCATTGCTTGGCAAAGCCATGGTGAATCGGCTATGGGGTTGGATGATGGGCCGAGGTTTGGTCCATCCAGTTGATTCGTTAGATTCCTTTCATCCCGCAAGTCATCCTGAGTTGCTCGATTGGCTTTCTCGCGATTTCGCAGCGTCGGGCTATGACATCAACCGGTTGATCAAGTCGTTGGCTTCGACGCGAGCCTATCAACTTGCGTCCGCCAATACTGGCAGCACCGATCCCAAGTGGTTCGCGACCGCCTTGCCCAAGCCGCTTACTGCTGAGATGCTGCAACGGTCGATGCTTTTGATCCTCGATCCGGTGGATCCAAGCCAATGGAACGCGATTGATCAGCGCGTCGCCTTTGCAAATCTCTTTCCTGATGTATTAACAGAGGAATCGATTGCCAACGTTGCTCAAGGGTTATTGCTTTCCAATGGCGAACCGATCAGGGACCTCGTCTCGACGAAGCATTCTCGCTTCCTCCAGAGTGTCGCGAATGGAACCGATAATGCACTGGCAATCGACTGTCTTTTCAACGGCATCCTTGGTCGCAAACCGGATGCAGACGAAGCTAATTACTGCTCCGGTTATATAAACAAACGGACTGACAGTCGCGATCACGCGATCGAGGGCTTAGCCTGGGCGCTCATTACCAGCGCTGAATTTCGATTCAATCACTGAAGTAAACCATGTCTATTCATTCTGAACCGGAAAGAATGTTGAACGCGCCCTGCGGCAGCGTCGACCACCGATTGCACCGGCGATTGTTTCTGCAAGGGAGCATGGCAGGGGCGGCGTCGGTTGCAAGTTTTCAGAGTTTGTTCAGTGTACCTGCGTTTGCAGATTCGGCTCGCAGCCGTGGCAAGCGTTGCATCCTACTTTGGTTATGTGGAGCACCTAGTCAATTTGAAACGTGGGATCCTAAGCCGGGGCGACCCTCCGGTGGCCCGTTCGGTTCGATCCCAACGTCAATTCCGGGCGTACACATCAGTGAGCTTATGCCGCGAACCGCCACGATTATGGACCAACTAACAGTAGTGCGATCGATGTCGACGGAACCCAAAGAGCACTTTCAAGCGATCGACATGCTGACTCGCGGTGAGGCACCTCGGCCGCCATTTACTCGCCCTATTTTCGGGTCCGTCCTTGCACAGCAACTTGGACAACTGGATAGCCCGGTGCCCCAGTTCGTGCTGCTTGATCCGTGTCCCGAGGGAAATGAATTTAAGGCGTTCAAGGCTGCCAATTGGGCTGGCTGGCTAGGTGCTCAATACGGCCCGGTTCGGGTCGGAGGCAACTATAGACTTGAGAACGTGGGTCTGCCCGAGGGAATGACGGCTGCTGACCATAGTGAACGGGAGTCGCTTCGTGCCTATTTAAGTCGCAAGTTTGTCAACGATCATCAAAACCCGGCTGTCCAATCTTACAATGCTGTCTTTGAGCGAGTGAAGGGACTTATGAAATCGGCACCTTTGTTCGATCTGAGTAAACTTTCAGAATCGGACCGTGCGCGCTACGGGCCAGGGATTTTTGGAATGCATACCTTGCTTGCTCGGCACTTAATTGAGAACGGTTCGACATTTGTAATGGTTGCCAACGGCATGCCATGGGACTGCCACGTCTTCAACCACGAGACACATCAGATGTTGGTTCCAGAGATGGACCGAATCGTTTTTCAATTGATCACAGACCTAAAAACACGCGGTATGCTGGATGATACGCTCGTATTAGTTATGGGTGAGTTTGGTCGAACGCCGTGGCTCAATGAA
>JAYVBW010000720.1:0-2263 GCA_043750255.1 Pirellula sp. | reverse complement strand
GGGCACCACATTTTCTCAACAACTCAGCCTGCGGGCGGTCCCTCCGCGACCGTAATCTCACTTAAATCACCCGGCGTATCGCTCGCTGGTCCATTTGCTCCAGACTCCTCATTCGAGGTGTCTCTCACTGAGCCCGGATTTAAAGGCGTGCGTGTCGAGAAGCATCACGATGCAGTTGCATGGATGGCACCCGTCACATTTTCGACTCCCCTCAGTGGAACACCTACCGCTTTGAGCCTCAAGATTGACGGCCAAGTTTGCAGAGAATCCTGTATTCCCATCCGCGGAGAAGAAGTATCAGCAGAGTTCAAAGGCTTTTACGCACCAGCTAAGTCCGAAGCGACCCAAGGCGCATTTCGTGAACCGACGAGTCCGATTGCTTGGACCGTTTCGCTTGACAAATCAGCCGTAAAGCCCGGCGACAAACTGAACCTTATCTTAACTGCCAAACCGGACCCCGAGTTCCACATATACAAATATGACCCAGTGGATCCGGCTACCGATTCCCGAACGTTGTTCGTGATCACCAACAAAGCGGGATTGCTAGCTGGAAATCCCGTCACGAGTAGCAAGGTGATTCACAAGGAATTGGGGGGCGGCGAAGTAGTCGACTACTATCAAGGGGACGTCATTTGGCGGATCCCGCTGCAAGTGCCAGATCAAGCGATAGAAGGAATCTATCTAATACAAGGACTGATTGGCTACCAAGGTTGCACCGATGGTTCGTGTGACCAACCTCGCGGTATTCGTTTTCAAGTGGATTTGTCAATTGGCCCCCAATCCAGTGAATCGCCCAAAAACGCTGTCCTGACTGCGGTGCCTTTCAAAGACATTGTCCAGAATCCAAATTTAACGCATTGGATTGATGGCCCAAAGATCAAGTTGACACTGTCCCCATTGGAGATCCTCACCAAGTTCTGCCTTGCAATGCTTGGCGGCTTTATTTTGAACTTCATGCCTTGCGTTTTGCCAGTAATCGGACTTAAAGTCCTGGGTTTCGTTAGCGAAGCGGGCGGAGATCGCAAAATCGCTTCGATGCTCACGTTAACTTACGCTGCTGGTATCGTGTCCTTATTTTTAGGTCTTGGAATACTCAGCGTCGCAGTCCGGCATTACACGGGGGTGGCTTTTGGGTGGGGCGAGCAATTTGGCTCTTTCCATTTTCGAATTCTCATCACCGCGTTCATGTTTTCACTGGCACTAAGCTTTCTCGGAGTATGGGAAATACCGATTCCGGGTTTCGCTATGAGTAAGACGAGCACCGAGCTTTCCAATCGAGAGGGCTATCAAGGAGCCTTTTTTAAAGGGCTGATTACGACGTTGTTGGCCACACCATGCAGTGCCCCATTTTTAGGCGGTGTTTTTATCGTGGCACTCAGTCAGCCAGCGTGGGTTGTTCTCCTAATCTTTGCCGGCGTTGGGTTGGGTATGTCGCTTCCCTATTTAACAGTGGCCGCACAACCATCGATGCTTTCGTTTTTGCCCAAGCCGGGACCTTGGATGGAGACTTTAAAAGAAGCTTTGGCTTTTCCAATGTTGCTGTCGGTTGTTTTTTTTGTGAGTGGTTTTCTTGACGAAGATCGCATGGCAATGTTGTCCTCTTTGATGTTTGTATGGTTTGGGTGCTGGATGGCAGGGCGCGTACCAGCCTGGTCTGAAGCAAACGTAAAGATTCGAAACTGGTCGATTGCGGCTGCGGTTGCTGCGGCTGGCACCTGGGGGTCTTTTTACTATCTCCAACCTTCTCCGTACCGACTTGCTTGGCAAGATTACAATGAGGCCACGTTGGATGCGTTGGTTGCCGAAGGTAAAACCGTAATGATCGACTTTACCGCGAATTGGTGTGCAAACTGCAAAGTGAATTTGATCACTGCAATCGAGACCAAGCAGGTCAAGGAACTCGTGGAGTCTGATAAAATTGTACCGATGGTTGCCGATTACACAAATTACCCACCGGAACTGAAGGCAAAACTGGGCGAGCTGAATAGTATATCGATACCATTACTCGCAATCTACTCACGAAGAGACCAGGAGCACCCTATCGTTCTACGAGATCTCATCTCCGAATCGCAGTTACTCCAAGCCCTCAAAACGGCTGGCTCAAGCAGAAGCGAGGAAAGCCTTCCGACCGCGACACAAAGCCTTTCGACCGCGACAGGCGCTACCTCCCATATACCAGTACAATAACACCAGGAAAAGCCGGCATGGATAGCGTAGAACGCCAATCAACTCAAACGCAAATCATTGATTACTTAAAGAAAGT
>JAYVBW010000719.1:0-6359 GCA_043750255.1 Pirellula sp. | reverse complement strand
CATTGTCCCGATCGCAGCTATCGCTACTTGTCGACACTCATTTCGTCACTTCGATATCGAATTCGTTCTTTTTGCCGGCTTCAACAGACTTGGTTATTGAGGTAGTTTCGGGTGAAGAATATTTACCGGAAATACGGACCTTCTTGCCCTTCGACATGTCCACATCCTCACCTGCTCGACCCATAAACTTGTCACCAAGTGCTCCGGCGTCCTTTAGGATGACCTTGTGCGAACCGACGGACGCTCCTTCGCGTTTGCCGTCATCTGTCATCAATTTAAAGTGACCCGCGCTGTCTGTTTCGGCGAATGACCTTGGTCCGTCTGATTGCGGCCAGAACTCAACCATAATTTTGTCTAACGGCTTGCCATCGAGCTTCACGGTGCCTTCAACCGCAGCCAAGTTGAAATTGTCGCCGCCACAACCAGCCATTGCGATAAGGCCGATGAATAAAGTTGCACAAGAAACAAATCGTCGTGAAATCAACACAAAATTCTCCTTGATAGATGGCAGCCTATTATAACCCACAAGTCGTTTTTTTTCTCGTTCCCATGTTCCGGCTTGGGAACGAGCTAGAAGATCATGATTTGCAAATCAATATTCGGATGCAACTTCACCGCCAGCTCGCGTTCCTAAAGCACGAAAGACTATTGGCGAAACCGACTGAGAAATGAATTGAATTGAGCCATCGGCGAATGCAAAATTTGCACCGCCTGTATGCATACTACCGAAGGCATTGATTCGATCGTCAAACAACAGTTGCTGAACGCCGCCACCGAGTGTAGCGAAATTAGTAGGCAACTTGAAGTTGATCGGCACGCCCGTACCCAAGTTGGTGTCTCCTTCGCCTCCGAACCAACACCAACCCCAATCTCGAATTTTGTCACCGGTGGTGGAATCGAAAACTGGATCAAAGTACTGCCGCTCGCCAAGCATAAGCGTGTTGCTGGTTCCGTCTGATGCATCGCTCATGCCGTATCGCTTGCAACGCGTAAATAACCCATCCGTCAACGCCGTGTGCCCGGTTGAACCTGCAGCTGGCAAGGGTGGATTTGGAGTTGTTGGATAGAAAGGATTGAACAAGCTGGGACGCGATGCATTGAACCTAGGATAACTGCGTGTTCCAGCACAACCAAAATAGTGGTTCCTGAAATACCTTCCGTCAGAAGCGCCGCCAGATTCATTCCATAACCCGCCGGGATTGGATGGACAGACCATGGTAGGCACAGCTTTCTTTAAGAAAAAGTCTCCAACCCAATCTGGACCACGTGTTCCATTTGCGAGCAACGCTTTCTGATTATTTGGGAAGGTCAATTGGTCGAATTCGTTCCACAAGTTGCTTTGCTCAATGTAGGGAAGCAGTTGGAACATTAAAGGATACCGTCTATTGGAGGGTAACGGGGTTCCTGGCTTTCCCAAATCTGGATGGGGAAAAGCACCATCTTTTCGTAGAATGCCGTACGGGAACTTTTTCTCGGCGTCATGAAACAAATGCACACCCAATGCCAACTGTTTCAAATTGTTGCTGCACTGCATGCGCCGGGCTGCCTCGCGGGCCGCTTGGACGGCGGGCAAAAGCAAGCCGACCAAAATTCCGATGATGGCAATCACCACCAACAACTCAACCAGGGTAAAACCTCGATAACGCCGTTTCATAACAAGACCCCTTTTCGTTGGGAATAGAAAATAGCGAAGGAACTATTCACATTCCTTTTCACCTGCCTATTCTGGCATCTGTGTATAGTTAAGTCTTTCGATATTGTAGCGTAGACGATATTGTACATCCGTTGCGAAACAGCCTGAAACGCCAGGGGAAATCTAATACAATGCCTGCTAACGCCGAAACAATCCTTGCAGGAATGGCTTTCCAATTGCCACTCATAAGACGCATCGCTTCGATTCGGTCGCAAAGTGCTGCACGCATTACTTGGCATTCACACGACTGCTTTGAAATGCTTTTGCTGATGGACGGCTCAACCGCGTACGAGTTCTCGGATAACAAGACAGTCGAACTGCCCGGGGGTCACTTCATGGTAATTCCGCCTGGAATGCTGCATCGCGGACTTCACGATGTGCGACGACCTGTACGATTGAATGGCATCCTCTTCGATCCGCTGCGAAAGGGAGCTGCAAAACACACACCTTTCACTGCAGCGGATCTGGGATGGCTAAACAGTCAGTTTGTCTCTGGTGCCCAGCAAGCCCGACGGATGGGTTCTGAACTTCGAAGTCTTGTTAAGGTAATTCCGCCAGACTTCTCCATATTGGACCTGTCGAGCACGTCCCTAATCGCTTCACTGCGACTGATCGTTTGTTCGATATTGTTAGAAGCCGCCAAACAACTCGGTTCCGCACGAACCTTTGAACCAAAACAAGCGGTCCAATCCACCATCGCGTTTATGGAATCGCACTTAGACGAAACGATTTCCATTAAAACAGTTGCGGAGGTAGTCCAGTGTAGTCGGGCAAAACTTTTCGACATATTCAAAGACTCTACTGGCATGACCCCCAACGACTATTGGCAGCGAATGAGAATTGATCGAGCGCAACGACTTCTAACGGGTTCGAGCAGGTCGATCACCGAGATTGCCATGGAGTGCGGTTTTTCAACCAGCCAGTACTTCAGTTGTGTCTTTCGTAAATACTCAGGAGTTAGCCCAACGCACTATCGCGCCACGGAGGCGGTGGCTGGACCCGGCGACAAATAGTGATTCAGCTATGAGGCCAAAGCCCCATTCCCCGCCCCGCTCGCAGAGTTTTCTTCTATACTGCGAAGCCTGATTATGTTGAATCTGTTCGCAATGAGGAATACTAGGACACGATGCAAGGCATTGCCCTGGGCTAGCGCCCAATGGCACTCACTTTGGTAGCGGTACGGCGCGAGCCTTCCGGTGTTGTGCGAGAAAACTTTTGAAAAACCGGGTGGCTCGCGCCACTCCGCTACAAGAAATGGCTCCTGCGGTGCCAAAGTCAGCGGCATTGGGCTAACGCCCACCGGTTCACGAAATCCCAAAAATTAATTTAAAGACACTCCCCGGAAAGCGATCCCTACGATGACTACGCACCATGTCACTCCGCAAAGGTCGGTGCCCGCCAAAGCTGACCGACTTGCTTCGCTGGACCAGTTCCGCGGCTACACGGTGGTTGGCATGCTGCTGGTCAATTACTTCGGAGGATATAACGTTTGTCCGCAAGTTCTCAAGCACACGCATGACTACTGCAGTTATGCCGACACGATCATGCCGCACTTCTTGTTTGCAGTCGGGTTTGCATTGCGACTATCCTTTGGAAGACGTATGCAAACTCAAGGCAACGTGGCTGCGTATGTGCGAATGGTACGCCGATTACTAGGTTTGGTTCTGGTTTCCTTGGTTGTCTACACCGTCGGACAGCGCGCTGCGAATTGGGAAGAACTCGTAAAGATGGGTTTCTGGCAAGCGTTGTACGAACCATTGAAGCGAGGTTGGTTTCAGACGCTCATGCACATCGCAGTCACTTCATTGTGGATACTGCCTGTCGTGCATTGCAAACCGTCAGTTCGCATCCTATGGATGGTGGGCTCAGCTTTGGGGCACGTGTTTTTGTCCTATTGGTTCAATTTCGTTTGGGTCAATTCCGCCCCCAATGGAATCGACGGAGGCCCGCTCGGGTTTCTAACTTGGACCATTCCTGCGATCGTGGGGACGCTTGCGTGCGACGTATTTGTCCTGCCAAGAAGTCAATTGCAGCTTGGATCACCCACGCTTAACAAGGTGCTGCTAGTTTCGTTGCTTTTGATGGGGCTCGGGTATGTAATTTCCTGTGGCACGCGGTTGTATGACGTACCGGCGGCATCCGTCGAATCATTCAAGGAAGGGAAACTGGCGCCCGATCCAGTTTGGGCGACAAGCGAGAGACTCAAAGCACAGTTTGGAAAGGAGGGTATTTCGAATTGGTTGGCTGAGCTCCCGTTCGTCAAACCGCCCCTGGCCGAACATCGCCCTAAGGAACCGCCAGAGACCGAGCTACGACAGTGGAACTATTGGATGATGAGTCAACGCGGTGGCACGCTCTCGTATTTGGTGTTCTCGGCTGGTTTCTCGTTATTCGTTTACCTGCTCTTTTTTGTGGTATGTGACCGCTACGGACTGCAGCTACCGTTTTTTAGGACATTTGGAACCAATGCGTTGGTCGCCTACGTACTTCATACTATGGTCAGCAATGCAGTCCAGCCGTTTTTTCCGAAAGACTCACCTGCTTGGTACGCATTAACCGGACTAGCTCTTTTCTTTTCTGTCACTTGGGTATTCGTAAGGTATCTGGAAAAGCAGGGGGTTTACCTGCGGGCTTAGCGGGAACGGTGTACGATTTAATGAGCCGAACGCGCTCGCGTCTACGGTTTAAAGTGAGTGCGATAGTACCAACGAATTCAGGCCCGGGGCTGGCGCCCACCGGTTCACGAAATCGCTAGCTGAGTGCCCTTTGGCGAGCGCCGTCGGCTCACTCAGTTCCGTTGCTAGCCAGGAGTTTTTGGGAAATCATTTATTTATTCGACAATCGGTATCTGAATTGGAAACGCAATGAACACAAAATCTCCGCCAACTCGCATCCGGTCTTTGGACCAGTTTCGTGGTTACAGCGTGGCTGCCATGTTTGTGGTCAATTTCCTTGGCGGTTTGGCGATAACTCACCATGTCTTGCGTCACAACAATACCCACTTTAGCTATGCAGATTCGATCATGCCCAGCTTTATCATTGCATGTGGCTTTTCGTACCGCATGTCCTTTTTCAAGCAACTGACAAGCGATGGCGAATCGAGCCCTTACGCTCGATTCGTGAAACGCAGTCTCGGGCTCATTTTGCTTTCCCTGATGCTTTATGGGTTCAATTCTAAGATCGCAAGTTGGTCCGAGATGTCCGGTCAACGCGTCGTTCGTTTTTTTTCCGAATTGCTCAAAGCAGATCTATGGGAAGTCTTGGCGATCATTGGAGCACTACAAATTCTCCTATTGCCCTTGATCGCAAAAACAACTTGGATTCGCGTTGTCGCATTCCTCGGTCTTGGCTTCGTTCATACCATCCTGTCGTGGTCGTTCAACTACGACTTTGTTTATGGGCGTCCCAATTGGATGGACGGATACTTTGGCGCTGCCACGAAACGGGCATGGGACGGCGGATTTTTTGGTTTGATATCTTGGGCTCAAATCATGTTGGCTGGAACCCTCGCGTTTGACGTCTTGAAGTACTATCGTCAAATGACGGCGGTCAGTATTGTCTTTGTGTTTGGGGTGATCCTGATGCTGTCGGGATATGGCCTGTCATGCCTTACAACCTTTTACGATCTAAACGACGTTTCTGAGGAACAGTCATTGAAGATTATTTCATCGCCAGTCGTTCCAGATTTTTCCTTGGCAGCGGGAAGGACTTGGTACAAGCTTCTCGCGGAGCCCCCATTCTTTCCACCTCCTACGCCCGAAAAACGGGTACCGAATTACTGGGCGATGGACAAGCGTGTTGTTACCCAGTCCTTTGTGATGTTCGGTACAGGTTTCGCACTTGCTTTGTACGGGACGTTTATCATCGCATGTGACGTGCTAGGCTTCGAGTTGAGAGTCTTCGAAACGTTCGGCAAGAACCCACTTGCTTCGTACATTATTCACCATTTCGTAACCCACTCCACTCTGGCGATAGTTCCGAAGGACTCACCGATAATTTGGAGCCTGTTCGGCTTGGCAGTGTCCTTTGGTATTACTTATTTGTTTGTGCGATTTTTGGAATCCCGCAAGTTATACTTACGACTCTAGTGATCCACCTGCTTGGGGCTGGCGAGATATCCGATGAGATCGCGAACTTGATCATTCGTCAATGTTTGAAGTAAGCCGTCGGGCATCATCGAAACCTTCGATAACGTTCTGTTTTCGATCTCAACCTTTGGCAATACCAACCGTTCATTTGCCGTTTGGATTGTCAAAGCGATCTCGCTCTCATCGACGACTAATCCAGTAATCACTCGGCCAGCGTCTGTTAGAACTAGCTCCATTTGAAAGTCCTTTGCTACCGATGCGCTTGGATCGACGAGGTTTTCCAACATGTACTCGATGTTCGTGCGTTGGGCTCCCGTGATCTCTGGACCAATTGTTCCCCCCAAGCCAAACATGCGATGGCAATTGGAACAGTTTTTTTCGAAAAGGGTTCGGCCCACGCTTAGGTTTGCTTTTCTTAAAGTTTCTGGTGTCAAGAGTTTTCGAAACTTAGTGATCAGTTCTGCTTTATCGTCCGAGGTGGTACGCATTTCGCCCCACGACTTCACGATGCGGTCGCTCAGTTGGCGATCGCCCAAACTATGTAATTGACGAGCAGTAAATGCGGAGACATCTTTTCT
>JAYVBW010000718.1:0-2424 GCA_043750255.1 Pirellula sp. | reverse complement strand
GATCTTCGGAAACAAATCCGAAACCTGCCGCGATGCGAGCGCGTGGGCGCGCAGCCGGAAAGCGACCATTGAGTTGGACTCGCCCCTTCGTAACTCGATCGAGCCCAAACAGGCATCGCAGTGTTTCCGTTCGCCCGGCTCCGATCAAGCCGAATAGCCCGAGGATCTCGCCTCGACGCAATTGAATGCTGAGGCTACATGGTATTCTGCGGCCTTCTAGTCGATCCACCAGCATCGTTGGTTCACCAATCGCATGCGGTACAGTCGGAAAAAGATTCCCAACGCTTCGGCCTATCATCAGGGACACGATCTGTTCATCGCTGGTACTCGCCAGGCGACCTGAGCCCATCGTTTGTCCATCGCGCAGCACTACGTATCGTGTGGCGATTTCGCGTATTTCTTCAAGAAAGTGGCTGATGTAAATGATTGCGAGCCCCTGCTCCTGCAATCGCGTGATGATTGCGAACAGACGCTGGACATCGTGCCGCGACAGCGAACTAGTCGGCTCGTCGAAGATCATGACCCGTGCGTCCGAGACCAATGCTCTGGCAATCTCCACAACTTGCTGAACACCAATCGACAAGGAACCAACGCGTCGTTGGGGGCTTAGGTCCGCATGGCCAAGAAGCGCAAGAGCGCGACGGACTCTCTCACGCTGATCACTGGTCCGCACAAACCCAAACTGACTGCGCTCACATCCCAGCATGATATTGTCTTCCACAGACAAATCGCGAGCCAGATTCAGCTCTTGATAAATCATGGCGATACCAGCTCGCCTCGCGTCAACAGGTCGCGTTGGCCGAAACGGTCGACCATTCAGTTCAATGGAGCCAGCATCGGGCGAATGAGCGCCTGAAAGTACTTTCATCAACGTACTTTTGCCAGCTCCGTTCTCACCGATCAGCGCAAGCGTCTCGCCGCCGAACGCTTCGAGGGACACATCGCTCAGAGCTTGTGTAGCACCGAAACGTTTGGCAATCCTGTCCATGACTAGCAACGGGGCACGTACGTCGACAGATAAGTTCATAGACGCTTTGGCTACTGGCCGTGTTGCGCGGGACGCAACAGACGATCGAAAGGTGGCTTGGATTGGTTGTCTGGCGTGGCGACATATTCGCCGGTCGAGATGACCGGCTCTACGGTTTCTTTACGTAGGTGCTTTGTCAGTGCCAAAACCGATTGTCTTCCCATTTCAAATGGGTCTTGCAACATGATACCAGCGACTGTGTTTTCGCTCATGCCTCGGATCAACGTGTCGCTAGGGTCAAACGCGACGAACTTGACTTTGCTGGCAAGTCCTGTTTGTGCGAGCGCTTCGAGAACGCCGTTGCAATTCGGCTCGCAAACGGCAAAAATGCCATTGACTTGGTCTCGATACTTGTTCAGCAACTGCGTAGCCTTGGCAAGAGCCTCTTCTGTTTTCGTGCCAGCATATTGGTCCGATGAAAGCACTTCGATTCCTTTTTCCTCAGCCATCGCTTCCAAGAATCCAACCTCTCGCTGCTCCGTGCTTTCGCTACCTGGATTGTAGCGAAGCAAAATGACCTTACCGCGATGGCCAATGGCCTCGGCTAGGCATTTTCCAGCCAAGACCCCGCCTCGATGATTGTCCGTAGCAACGTAGCTAACAATCTTGGGGCCCTTGCCGAGGCCACTGTCAAAGATGACAACCGGGATGTTCTCGGCGTTGGCTTCGGATACCACCTCCATCAACGACTGGGAATGATTGGGGGCCAAAACGATACCATCAACTCGATTGGTGATGAAGTTTTTTACGACTGCAATTTGACCTGACGTATCGGCTTCTGTCTCGGGTCCTTTCCAAAGTATTTCGACGTCACCCAATTCCTTGGCGGCCGCCTCAGCCCCCGCATGCACCGACCGCCAAAACTGATGGCTGGTGCCTTTGGGAATTACGGCTATCCGAAGTCTGTTGACCTTGGCGCCTAACTTGGACGTACTCCCACCAGTTGAAGAAGAATCACAGCCGGAAATCAAGAATAGCCAGGCACAGGACAGAAACGAAATAACGAGAGCGGTACGAGAGAGTTGCAGCATGGATTATACCTTTAGTTTGGTTGTCTGAGACGCGGGTGCTAGCCGCGTTCGGATACGCATAAATATAGTAAAGCGGCTATCGCCAAGTGCATACTTTTAATCGTAGCGCTAGCCTCAGCTGTGCCGCAAGCGACACAACCAGCGAATTCAGGCCCGGGGCTAGCGCCCGCCGGTTCACGAATTTGTAATTTGGGTTTCTTGCTCTGCGATAAACGCAAATGTTCTACCCAGATTCAAATTCGAACTCAGTTGGTCGGCGATCGCTTCATCTGCAGACCTCGAAATTTTGCGTAACTCTAGGAATGCTTTCTTCGAATCTGTCATTTCCAGTTCGGTTGGTCCGTCCTTGATAAAACGCCTCAACTC
>JAYVBW010000717.1:0-6055 GCA_043750255.1 Pirellula sp. | reverse complement strand
TCAGGGAGGATCGGTGCCCAAGCGGCAGCGGAAAGACGACGCTCGAGGGCTTCGTGTTCCATAATCGTTTCGTAGAGACGTTTCATCTGGTTCCAGATATTGAGTGTTTCGCTGGATAACATACCGCAGTATTCGAGATCGTCCAATTGCTCGCTTAGAGCGACGCACATCAGCACAATACCCAGATGTTGGTCCATCGCTTTGCTTACGTTACGGTCCTGATGGAGACTCGGTCCTGCGACAAACCCAAATGTCTCTTCCATTCGAAATTGGGCGGAGAGTTCATCGCGAAGTCGCCGTAAAAGCAAACCTGCTTCTTGTTCGATCCAATCGGCGCAAAATGGTTCTTGGGTATACGAGCCGAGCGTGTTCACGTCTTCCCAAAGTTGCGAATTACATTCTTTGAGCTCGTTCAAGAATGCGCTGTTCACAACACGGGCGAATCCAAATGAAGTCATCTCAACACCTCTTCCATGGGCAAGTCGGGAGCATGGTCTGGAAAACGCAATAATCACTGAGCGTATCAGGTTTACAGGCTGCCTGCAACTTTTTTAGCGAGAAGTTCGAATTGCTTGTTCCAAGTCAGTAATTAAATCATCAGGATCTTCGAGTCCAACCGAGATGCGAATGAGAGAATCGGTGATTCCGAATTTCGCCTTTGATTGCGCATCATAGCTGGCATGCGACATGGACGCTGGTTGTTCGATTAGCGATTCTACCGCGCCAAGACTGACCGCCAAGCCAAACAGCTTAGTAGATTGACAAACGCACTTAGTCTTGGCAAAATCGCCGTCGATTTCAAACGAGATCATGGCCCCAAACTGATTTCCCATGTATTTGTTGGCTCGCTCGTGGTTCGTATGACTAGCTAAGCCTGGGTAGAGGACTCGCTTGACGTGAGGGTGCCGTTCGAGCCATTGCGCGATCAAAAGGGCGGACTGGCATTGTTCGCGCATCCGGATCTCAAGCGTCTTAATTCCTCGCTGGAGTAGGAATGATTCAAGCGCTCCTAAAACGCCACCTGTCGCGTTTTGGATAAAATACAATTCCTTGTGGATAACGAGATCTCGAGCCGCTAACACGCCCGCCAAACAGTCACTGTGTCCGCCTAAATACTTCGTAGCGGAATGCATTACGATATCGGCTCCCAACTCAAGCGGACGCAAGATGGCGGGGGGGGCAAAAGTGCTATCGACGCCAAGCAAAGAGCCTCCTCGATGTGCGATTTCAGCGATTGCGGGAATATCTGGAATGGTCATCAGCGGATTGCCTATACTCTCGATCCAAACCATTTTCGTGTTGGGCTTCATTGCCGCTTGAATTTGCGTAGCGTCGTCGGCTGGGGCAAGCGTAACTTCGATTCCGCTCCGGTTGCAGATCTTATGGAGAAGCCTAAACGTGCCGCCATAGATATCGCAACCGGCGACGATATGGTCGCCGCTTTTGTGCAACATCGTCGCGCAGTGTGTTGCAGCCATGCCTGAGGAAAATGCCAATGCGCCTGCTGCACCCTCTAAATTTGCCAAGGTGCGTTCTACAGCAGATCGCGTCGGAGAACCACTTCGCGAATAGTCGAACGGCCCCCAAGTGCCAGCACCTGGTTGAATGAAAGTCGTTGCCAAATGAATGGGCGTTACGACTGCTCCGGTTGCTGGATCGGGTTCATTGCCGACGTGGATTGCGCGAGTTCGAAACTTCATACGTCCAGTGCCTGCTTAAGATCCGCGATCAAATCTTCTGAATCTTCGATTCCGCAGGACATTCGAATCATGTTGTCAGCGATACCGAAGCGTTTTCGGTCGTCTGGCGAATAGTCAAAATAACTCATGACGAACGGCTGTTCGATCAGCGATTCGACTCCCCCAAGGCTTGGTGCGATTTTCGGGATGGTGCATGCGTCGATAATTGCTGCTGTTTGTTTCCAATCCGCATCGCGAACTAAGAACGTGATGAGACCGCCAAATCCCTTCATCGTTCGCTTGGCAGTTTCATGGCTCGGATGAGATTTCAAACCAGGATAAAAAACCTTTTCAATTTTAGGATGCTTTTCAAGAAACTCAGCCATTCGCTGGCCATTTTCATTATGGCGTTCCATTCGCAGGGCAAAGGTTTTTAACCCTCGTTCCAACAGGTACATGTTGTGCGGCGAGTTGATTCCGCCCAGGATCCCCCGCAGTTTGCGCACTTCTTCCAGCTTGTCCTTGGAGCCGCAAATGACACCTGCGAGCAAATCATTATGACCGCCCATGTACTTGGTGGCCGAGTGCCAAACGTAGTCGACACCGTACTCAATGGGACGAATGTTGTAGGGTGTTGCCAACGTCGCATCGATTAGGGTTTCAACCTTGCGAGATTTCCCTAAGGTAGCAAACTGCTCAAGGTCGATGACGCTTAGGTGAGGGTTGGTTGGTGACTCACTGATCAGCAATTTGGTGCGACTATTGATCGCGGCGTCCATTGCGTGGAAGTCGCCCGTTTCGACTTGATGCGTTACGATACCGAATCGGGATAAGTGCTTCGAACAAAACTCGCGACTGCGATGATAGCATTGGTCGAAAATGACGATTTCGTCACCCGAACTAAGTTTCGCCATCAGAAGTCCGACGATTGCGGCCATTCCGCTAGAATAGATAATCGCTTCCTCGGCTCCGTCCAACGCGGCAAGCTTTCGCTCTACCACTTTTTCATTGGGGTTTCCGTATCGACCGTATTCCTCGCGATCCTGCTTTTGTTCGATATAGTCGATAATGCTTTGCGTCGACTCGAACGTAAAAGTGCTACTACAACAGATGGAGTCGGTGATTGCATCGCTCGGTTTGCGTCTCGCCTCGCCAGCGTGCACGCTCGTAGTGCTGAGGCCCGCTCGCTGGACTGCGAGTTCGGGTGGAGTTTCCACGCTAGGACGCGTTGCGTTCGAATGCTTATCCACGATGGTTGCGTTTTCCATGTGCTATTAGAGTCTAAAGGAGATTGAACGAATGACTTCAGAATTGCGACAGAGATCAGCCTACGTGTTCCCGACTGGCAAGCTAGCTCACAATTGCGAGCTGGGTCTTGGTCGCTGATGTTAAAAAGCATCCCGAAAATTGGAAGCTAGGAAAGAGCTTGGATTCGAGGAAGCTCTGGAACATCAGTGGCTATTTAGCAGTTAGGCTGCAAGCGGCCGCAAATCCCTGAACTTAACAAAGTCTAGCTGGAGTTGAAGACTACATCAAGGAGTTTTTCTTGGACTTAACGCCGCCAACCCGCACAATTTGTTAAAATATGAGGGGTGTCGGCTGTTGGCAACCGAGGCACTCAAAGCTCGCGATGAAGTTGCCAATCTGGACAATGTGTTAGCGATTTGTAGGAGTTGGTGTGGCAGAGTATTTTTCAATGGGATTTTTCTTCGCGACTTTTCGTGCGATGTTTTGGGTTAGGCGGCTAGGCGCCTACCTCTGCTTTTTCGTTTCGATTTCATTGCTTTCGCTGTGCCAAGCACAAGATTCACCGAAGCGACTCGAGGCTGAACTGATCGTAGGTTTGGTTGCACGCTTAGGCAGTTCTGAGTTTGCCACTAGAGAATCCGCTATGGAACTGCTTTCACAATCCGACGAAAAATTGCTTCCCGAGCTCGAACAGGCCTTGATTGTGCTAACTAGCGACGACCTGGAAGCTCGAGTGCGGCTAAGTGGTATCATCGCAAGAATTAAACACGATCGGAAGCAAAACCA
Organism: Pirellula sp.; assembly: GCA_043750255.1. Classification (GTDB taxonomy): domain Bacteria; phylum Planctomycetota; class Planctomycetia; order Pirellulales; family Pirellulaceae; genus JBKCUI01. Next base: position 2,342 of record JAYVBW010000717.1, on the reverse strand, counting down.
AATGCGCCTGTTTTTGAGATCGATCGACCCTACAGAAACGCAGGGATTTGAAGGTTGGAGCAGTTTTTCTCGGGTCAGCGGAACAAACCGAAATGCAAAAATGCTTTTTCTAATGCTTCTCGACACGTATCCTGAATTGGTTTTTGCAGAACTAACGACCAAGAAAGAAGCGTTAGACAAGGCTAGAGACATTGCCGCATCCATCAGCGAAAGAAATATGAACCTAATCGGTTCCGAGCTGCCCGACGCACTTGCCATGTTGTATTGCTTTAATGTTGCGGATGATTTGACGGATCGTAGTTTAGAGAGATTGAGCGCTCGAACATTTGGAACGGCACCGTTTAGCCCATTTATGAGTGATCCGCAATCCCGGAAGTCACTGGAACGCCTTATGTCAGGATGGTCGAAAAGAATAGAGGAGGAGCTGCCACGTTGCTTGATGCTTTTTGTCGAAAAGGATTATCCGCAAGCAAAGGAGGTTGCTTTGAAGATGCTCGGATCAGACCAATTCAAAAAAGAATCGTTTGGATTCATCCGATCCATGCAGGCGATTTATCGATTTGGAAGTCGGGCCGACTTGCCAATGATTGAAAAGTGGTTAGACGATAAGACAGAATGCATAAACATTCCATTACAAGGATTTGGAAATCAATTCGCTCCGCAAGTAGCGTACACCGCAGAGTTTCGCGACATAGCACTGCTTGTTTCTATGCATTTAGCTGGTGAGGATTTCATGACGGAATTCCCCGGATTTCAGTCACACAATTTGTGGGGATTTCGAGAGGAATCGGTGCTACTGCCGCCCAATTCTGAAGCGTTACGATCACACAGAATCGAGAATTGGAAAGCCAAGCGAAAAACGTCCGCGAAGATTTAGGTCCACAACTGAATCCAGCGTGACACATCCTGCTTTCATACTCGATCGCCGGATTTCCACTCGTTCCCTAACTCCGACTTGGATTATTCACAGGGAATTTATTGATCAGCCGAACGGCGCTAGCCCAATGTCACTGACTTTGGTAGCGGTACGGCGCGAGCCGTCCGGTGTTGTGCGAGAAAACTCGTGAAAAACCGGGTGGCTTGCGCCACTCCGTTACAAGAAATGGCTCCTGCGGTGCCAAAGTCAGCGGCATTGGGCTAGCGCCCTACGGCTAATGTATAATCCTGGCTAGCGACAAATTTAGGACACTGTTACTTTTTCCGGCCGTCGAGCGGTCGCCACCAATCGAAAGACTATTTTTATGAACCTCTCTATCATGCGCCGAATCAAATTTTGCGCTGGCCATCGCTTGTTCCAACATGGTGGCAAATGCGAAAACTTCCACGGCCACAATTACGTTGCCGACTTCTTCGTTACTGGCGAAACACAAGATTCAGTCGGACGCGTGATGGACTTTGCAGACCTTAAAGCGAAATGCAAAGGTTGGCTAGACGAAAACTGGGATCATAGCTTCCTCGTATGCGATCAAGATGAGAATGCAATCACGGCTTTAAAGATGGTCAAGCCGTGTCGGCTATTCGTAATGCCGTATAACCCAACGGCAGAAAACATGGCAAAATACTTGCTGGAAGAAGTGTGCCCGAGACTTCTAAAGGGATTTGGTGGTGTAGCCAGCCGAGTCAGGATCTGGGAAACGGACGAATCGTTTGCTGAAGCGTCCATCAATGAGCATGACAAACTGGTGGTTTCCAGTTACGATGCTGCTGAAGTAGACTGACACCTTAATTCCAGAGTTCGACAGACACCTTGAAAATGCTCTTTGCGGTTATTCAGCCAAATAAACTTCAAGCGGTTCGCGAGGCGCTAAATCACGCTGGCGTGCAACGCTTGACCGTCATCGAGGCCCAAGGATACGGCCGCCAAAAAGGTCAGTCTGCAACTTATCGCGGTATCGAGTACCGTGTAAATCTGCTTCGCAAGGTCACCTTGGAAATTTGTGTAAACGACGATTTTCTAGATCGCACCATTGAGACGATCACCTCGATCGCCCGTACTGGAACTGAGGGGTGTATAGGCGACGGTAAAATTTTTGTGTTACCTACATTAGAGGCCATCACGATCGATGACGGCCAAAGAGGACCGGGAGCTGTTTAGTGATACTTTTATTGTCAAGCGACTTGATGTTTCAATCCCGAATCAGTTCTGCGGCTCGTGCTGCTGGCAAAGAATGCGTTGTCGATCGTTCGGCAGCCAAGCTTGTCGAGCGAGTCACCGAACCGGATACCGTTTCACTTGTGCTCGTTGACTTGACCCTACTGACCGTTGATTTAGCTCAAGAGATTCCGCTTATTCATCAGTCTTTTTCCAATTGCAAGATTATGGCATACGGGCCACATGTCGA
>JAYVBW010000716.1:0-2021 GCA_043750255.1 Pirellula sp. | reverse complement strand
GAGAACTTAAGAAACGCACGATCACCGTAGGTCGAATACCCGTCCGTAACACGGTAACGGTTGTACCAAAAGAAGTTTTTGTCGTTGACGGCTTTGCGTAAGCTGTCCGTCGCAGTCATCTTTTTATCACTCCCAAACATTCCTTTATCGCAAGCCGAAGCGATAGCGATATCTCCTTGCAGATTTTGGTGCACGCCATTCATAGTGAGCGAACGCCCAACGGCACGTTCGCCATGAGTCGTGGCGAGGATATCGACAAAAGTAACTTTCTTTGATTTTGCAACTTCGGCCATCGTGTCGGAATACATGCGAAGTGCCTGATTGCGTGCCGTCACTACTTCCTTGGATGGAAGATTTGGGTCTTGGATGAACTCTTGTGCGATCGGCGAAAACATTACAAGTCTTGGTGCCGACTCGCCGTTGTACTTTTGGGCTAAAACGTGGTCGATAAATGCCCCGCAATTTGATTTAAATTCACTGAGTCCTGCTTCGCCCGCAAACGATTCGTTGTATCCATAGAAAGCGAAAATCACATCGGCTTGTGTATTGGTTAGTTCGAATCGGTTTTCTCGCACCTTGTCTTTATCCCGAGGTGATAGCTTTTCGGGTTGTGGGCAAGGAGCGGAGCCAGCCAGCCACTGGTCAAAAGACCCGAAGTCGCGTGAACGCAATCGCTTGTCCTTGTTGCGGAACCCATCGATCTCATCACCGCTATAGGCAAGGTTTCTAACTACTAGTTCATGCTTTGGAAAGCGTGTATGAAGCAACGATTCTAATGCACCGAAATGCTGCATACGTTCGGCAACCGTTCCGCCAACAATACATATGTGATCTCCCTTTTTTAGTTCGAATTCCGCTCCAAGAGCGAAGTTACCCACCAACAATGAGAAGATCGCAAAAAAGGTCAATTTCATGGAGAGGATCCTGGGGAAGGTGATTCTCGATCAATCGATCGAGGGAAGCGGCGAATTTCTTAATCCAAAACGCAGCAACAATTCTAATCAACTTACGTTGGGAATGCGAGGCGACACCGTTTTAGGCAACGCGCTGGTGGCTTTACCCCAACTGACGACAAAGCAGATCGATCAATTCGTTGGAGAACACTTCACCCCGACTGAGGAAATCGCAATCCGATAGGAGGGTTTCCATCAACTGTCGACGACTGAAATTCCCGGATTCATCCCGGCCAATGGCGTGCGCGATGATGTCGCTCGCACCTTCCATTCGTTTTTCCAAAGCTGAACCTGCTGTCGTCTTGTTTTGGATTCCATCGATCATCGCCATCAAGACTGCGGAATAGACTAGATAGGGATTGCAAGCGGCAGGAGCACCGCGAAACTCGATCGCTCGGTCTCGAGGATTGTTGGATGCAATGATGACTCGACAGATGGATTCGGGTGTGTTAATCGAACATAGTTTCAACCATGGAACCCCGCTCGCTGCGACATTATTTGCCACCGCGATTGCAGTGATCGCATCCGTGTGTCTGAGAATGCCACCCATGGCATGCAAGCCGGTCTCGCTAAGTCCTCTATACGAAGAGCCAACAAAGATCGATTCACCTTGACGCGTAATCGACCATTGGCTTGGCAACCAAAGATCGTCAGTGGTCAAGGAATCACGATTTTTGCAAGCGTTTTGTCCAAGCAGGTATCGAAGCATGAGTATGTCATCGCAACATTCTACTAAACTTGATGGCTTCAAAATCATTTCAGAGCTAGAACCATTTCCGCTGAAATGACGTTCGATCTGCAAGCCTGCTTCAGCAGCAATGTCAGCTACTTCGCATCGCATTTTAAAGTCGCGGTCTGTTGGTCCGCACGCGAGGAATGTACTTCCACTGGATGGCGTTTCCACTTCGGGTCGCCCCGTCCGGTCGGTTCGAAATTGACAATTTGCTCGCACTGCGAGGCCATCGCCAATGGTAGAAGCCTCAAGATACCGCATAGCTTGGATCGCAACATGGCGAGAGTCGAGTCGACTTTCCTCCCTCATTACTGCGTCTTGAACGCTAGCTAGCA